>JAYWAU010000385.1:0-3782 GCA_043782265.1 Ferruginibacter sp.
GCAGTAAAAGAAGGAGACCAGTTTGCAATAGAACTTTTTTCAAAAGCCGGCTACAACATCGGTAAAGGGGTAGCAATTTTGATACATCTTTTAAATCCAAACAAAATAATTCTTAGCGGCAGGGGAGCTTCTGCCGGGCAAATATGGCAGGCCCCCATTCAACAATCGTTAAATGAACATTGCATTCACAGGCTTTTTCAAAGTACCAGTATTGAAATTTCCAAATTGGGTATTGATGCCGAATTAATTGGTGCAGCAGCGCTGTTAATGGAAAACTATGAGCAGTTTAAAGTAAGTAAAAATTAACAGATTTATATCGTATAAAAATGGCCAGGCTTTTCGCCATAGCAGGGCATATTTTTATTTTTTTTAATAACCAAACTAAAACAAAGGCAATGAAAAAAACAATCACCTATTTACTGCTGCTTATATCTTTAAGTATATGGAGCAGTATTGCCATAGGGCAACAAAAAAGAACTGTAACCGGTGATGTTAAAGACAACAAAGGAGCACCCGTTCCTTCGGCAACCGTTAATGTAAAGGGAACCACCCAGTCTGTAATCACGGATGAAACTGGTCACTACTCAATATCCTTCGAAAAAAATAATGCAGTTTTGGTGATCAGTTCTCTTGGTTTTGTAACTAAAGAAGTAAATGCACAAAATGGTACTCAATTCAATGTAGTACTGGAGGTTTCAACCTCCGACATGAATGAAGTGGTGGTGACCGCCCTTGGTATTACAAAACAAAAGCGCCAGCTTGGTTATTCAGTAACCAACATTAAAGGATCTGAACTTGCTAAGACCAATGAAGTAAATCCCATCAATGCTTTACAGGGACGTGTGGCAGGTGTTCAGATTGACCAGGGCGCAGGAGGTTTGTTTGGCAATACAAAGATTGTTATCAGGGGTAACTCTACCCTGGGAAAAAATAATCAGCCCATATTTGTTATTGATGGTGTTATTATGGACAATGATATTTTTACCGGCGAAGGGCGTGACTTTGGTAACGACCTTAAGAATTTAAATATGGAAGATTTTGAAACCGTATCTGTTTTAAAAGGTTCGGCTGCTGCTGCCTTGTATGGCACAAGAGCAATCAATGGCGTGGTGTTGATTACCAGCAAAAAGGGTTCACAACGTAAGGGCATTGGAGTAAGTGTTAATCAAACATTGAACTTGTCTCAGCCATACAAAGGGCCAGACTTTCAGAATGAATTTGGCGGCGGTAGTGTAGGGGCATTTTTTACGGATAACCGGGATGCCAATTATACAGGTGATCAAAACTGGACAACAAAAATTTTCCCAATTGACCCGGCCACAAACCAGCCTTATATTGACCGGCAGATTCAGAGAGAAGGCGAAAACTGGGGGCCAAGAATGCTGGGCCAGGAAGTAAGAAATTATGATGGTACCATGACTAAATATCTTCCTCAACCAAATAATTACCTGGATGCTTACCAGAATGGTGGAGGTACCAATACCAATGTGGCACTCGATGCGGCAACCGATCGTTCAACCTTTCGTTTTTCTTACAATTACAACGATGCAAAAGGCATTTACCTTAATAATACCCTTAAGAAAAACTCTTTCGATTTAAGGGTTACGCATAAAATTACCAATAGGATAAATATAGACATTAGTACGGCTTACACCAGTTTCAATGGAAAGAATCCTCCCCGCCTGGGCGGCCTGGATGCCTTCGGATCTTACAATATCGGCCACATGTACACCTGGGTACTTCCAAGAAACTATGATACAAAATACTGGATGCAGCCTGATAAATATACCAGTATATTGGGTGGTACGCCAGACCCTACCAGTAATGCTGAGCCCAATAAGGCTCCCGAATCAAGGTTTTGGTTTACGCTGTATAATGATAACTATTTTCAAAACGAACAGATGCTCCGCAGCCGTATAGCGTTAACGGCCGATATCACCAGTTGGGCAAAATTGGTGCTGGAAGGAAATATCAATAATATCTATCGCAAAACAGAAAATAAAGAACTGGGGGAATTGCCAAATTTTGCAGGCGGCTCTTACTCTTTGGGTTTTAATACAAAAGAATCCAAATTTTTAAAGGCAATGGTAATGATGAATAAAGAGATCAATAAAGACCTTACCATTTCAGGATATGTTGGTGCAGAATCGCAGGATTATAAAACCACTTATTCAACCAGTACAACAAGCGGCGGTTTAAATTATCCGGGTAATTTCTTTATCACGAATTCTGTAAATCCGCCCACGGTTAACGGTGGTATCCTTAACAGAAGACGGTTAAACTCTGTGTATGCAAGTGCTGACATTGCTTATAAAAATCAACTCTTTTTACAGGGAACATTCAGGGGCGACTGGTCTTCTGCATTAACATACACCAATGGTTCAGGCAACAATTTTTATAAATACCCTGCGGTAAGTGCTTCATGGGTGTTTACAGAAACTTTTAAATTACCTGACTGGTTTTCCTTCGGTAAATTAAGGGGTAATATCGCTGCCCTTGGTGGCGATACGGATCCATTTTCCCTGAATGGAGGCTTTGCCTTAAATGGCTTTAGTACTACAAATGGTGTTACGGTGCCTTCTTCAACCTACTCTTCCAGCCGGGTGCTTCAGCCAAATATACTTCCTGTTAGAAAAATCTCTAAAGAGATTGGCCTTGACCTTAGGTTCCTGAAAAGCCGCATCGGTTTAGACGTTAGTTTCTATCAGGATAATACAAAAAATCAAATTTTAGATATCACTGCTCCGCTGGAAGCTGGTGTAAGTTCCATTTTGATCAATGCAGGTAATATACAAAACAAGGGCGTTGAAATTGCGATTGATGCAACACCTGTAAGTACTAAAAATTTCTCCTGGACAACCACGCTTAATTATTCAAGAAACCGTAACCTGATTGTTTCGCTGTATCCCGGAAGAAGTGAATACAACCTGGGCGCAGATATTGCAGAAATAAGCACCTGGGCGGTGGTGGGAAAATCTTATGGAACAATAAGATCGCAGATTAATTCAATACCTTCCACTGTACCCGGCCAGCCAATATTAAGATGGAGAGGGGATGCACGTGCAGCCTTTCCCCAGAGAAGTAATTACTGGCAGGATGTAGGTGATATCAATGCTAAATTCCGTGGTGGTTGGGACAATACTTTCCGCTATAAAAACTTTAGTTTAAATGTATTGTTTGATGCCAAAATTGGTGGAGACTTTGTATTGGCAAGTTACAGGTTTGGTACCCACACTGGTGTTTTTCCCAATACATTGTTTGGAAGAGATGCAGCACACGGAGGGATAACCTTTACCAGTAAATATGATGGTATTACTTATGACGATGGTATAATTGTAAAAGGTGTGTTTGCCAAAGGACAAACTATTACACAGGCCGATGGAAGCAGTGTTGATGTTGGAGGTCTCACCTTTGAAGAAGCCTATAACAAAGGGTTTGTAGAGCCAACGCATTTGCCTCAGTTTGGATACAGGTATGGTTCTGCCTCTACAGGTGTTTCTGATTACTGGGTAGTTAAAAGCTCCTGGATATCACTTCGCCAGGTTGCATTGAGTTATACTTTTAATGAAAAAGTATTTAAAAAATTGAGGTTAAAGGGATTAAATATGAGCCTTGCCGGCAGGGATTTATTGTACCTGTACAATACATTGCCGTATAACTTTAATCCGGCTTCCAATAACTCAAATAATACAGCCTACTCCGGAGAGAATGGATTTCTTCCTATGACAAGAAATATAGTTTTCTCGGTAAGGGCAAACTTTTAATTAAAAGGAAAATTTTAA
>JAYWAU010000386.1:0-10454 GCA_043782265.1 Ferruginibacter sp.
AAATGACCTGCCTGCATACATTCGTGAGTTTAATGAGATACTGATTAAGTACGATCTGCATGCGGTTCACTATGCGCATGCCGGTTCCGGCGAAATTCATTTAAGGCCCATCATTAATTTAAAAACAGAAGAAGGTAACCACCTTTTTAAAACCATTGCCCAGGAAATTGCTACGCTGGTAAAAAAATACGATGGCTCCCTAAGTGGTGAACATGGAGACGGCAGATTGCGGGGCGAATTCATTGAACAGATGATTGGCCCAAAAAACTATTTATTGTTGAAACAATTAAAAAATACGTGGGATCCAAAACATATTTTTAACCCCAACAAAATTGTGGATACGCCGCCTATGAACAGTATGTTGCGGTATACTCCCGGCCAGCAAACACCCACGTTTAATACAATTTTTCGCTACCAAAACCAGGATGTGTTGCAGCATGCGGAGCAATGTAATGGCAGTGGTGATTGCCGCAAAACGCATTTAAGTGGAGGCACTATGTGCCCTTCGTTTATGGCAACCCGTAACGAAAAAGATACCACCCGTGCAAGGGCAAATATTTTGCGGGAATTTTTAACCAATTCCAACAAAGTAAACCGTTTTAACCATAAAGAAATTTACGATGTAATGGATCTTTGCCTTAGCTGCAAAGCCTGTAAATCGGAGTGCCCGAGTAATGTGGATGTGGCAAAGTTGAAAGCGGAATTCTTACAGCAATATTATGATACCAATGGTGTACCCTTCAGGAGTAAACTAATTGCCAATTTTACCAACGCTGCTAAATTGGGAGCGATACTACCGGGTATATACAATTTTTTTATGACCAATAAAACCACCAGCGCGGTCATTAAAAAGATGAGTGGCTTTTCGGTCAACAGGTCGATGCCACTGATGCATAAAAGTACTTTGCAAAGCTGGTATAAAAAACGCAGCCCCAACCCCCATCCCATAAAAGGGGGTACAGGTGTATTCTCCGGCAAGGGGACAGCTGTCTATTTATTTTGCGATGAGTTTACAAATTTTAATGATACTTCCATTGGAATAAAAGCCATTCTGTTGTTAGAAAAATTGGGTTACAATGTTATTATCCCAAAACATATTGAAAGTGGCAGAACCTGGGTTAGCAAGGGATTAATCCGTAAGGGAAAAGTAATTGCCAATAAAAATATTGCCTTGTTAAAAGATATCATCAGCAATGAAAGCCCGTTAATTGGTATTGAACCCAGTGCTATACTTACATTTAGGGATGAGTATATTGATCTTGCCAATGATGACCAACTGGAAGCAGCCAAACAACTAAGCAAAAATGTTTTTTTAATTGATGAATTTATTGCCGCCGAAATTAAGAATGGTAACATTAAAGCGGCACAATTTACCACTGAGGAGAAACAGATTTTATTACATGGGCACTGCCAGCAAAAATCATTGTCTTCATTAAGCCACTCTGTTGATATTTTATCGTTGCCCCTAAATTATACAGTGCAAACTATTGCCAGCGGCTGTTGTGGTATGGCAGGTTCTTTCGGTTATGAAAAAGAGCATTACGACCTAAGCATGCAAATAGGCGAATTGGTATTGTTTCCGGCGGTGCGAAATAAAAAGAATAAATCAGTAATCGTTGCAGCAACGGGCACCAGTTGCCGGCACCAGATAAAGGATGGTACGCATACTTTGGCAATGCATCCGGTGGAGATTTTGTATGATGCGTTGGTGTAATAACTTTGGTTATGACTATATTAATTGTAATTGCGCTACTCACTGACAGTAATACTTTTTGCCCTTGTTGATATTCCATTCACAGAATAAAAAACTCAAGCTATCCGGAAAGCCGCTTGTGTGTCTCCGACCTACAAATTGAATGGCAGTAAATAGAGAACCATTACAGCAAATTATTTATAGAACATTTACTTTTATCAAGCATTCATTTTACGCAGATCCAGTCGTTGGTCAGAGACGCAACGACGGCTCACGAAATATGTTATATTATTAGAATGAAAGAATGATGTATGAGTAAGAACAACTTAATAGATAGCTCTTTTTATAATGGGCAAACATCATAGCAATCAGGTTGTACATGCTGTTTGTGGCTTAGCTACGTAGGAGCACACCCTTTGTAGAAAATATTTATCCAGTATTTGCGTGCCATAGGTACGCCCTATTTCCAACGCCGCATTTTAAGGGAATGCTCCTACGGAGCCAAGGTCTGCTTGTCTGTTTATTACAAAGCGGAGGCTCCTCTGGAGCATGAAATACAGACTGCACAACATGATAAATGCAATCGTTTATTGCCAGTATGTTTTTACAACAACTACTTCAACTAATAAAAAACATCTTAAAATCTTACAACAGAAAGGTTTTAAAAACAGATAATTCTATTTATACAACGCAAGTACATCCTTCAAAATAACATCCACCTTTTCAACAGGAATATCTTTTGCAGGATCGATCAGCAATATTTTCATTCTGGCCCTTTTTTCAATAATCAGGTCAGGGTGATTCATGTGGTTACCTTCTACAATTCCAATGTAAGGTTGTTGGTATTTTTTATGTACCCATAAATAGCAACACATTTTTTTGTTGTAACAGTAAAAGGGCATACCGTATTTCCATACTTCGGTTATGTTGGCATCCTGTTTAAGAATATGCTCTCTTAAAAATTGCAGGCAACTTTTTATGGGTTCTTCTTTTTGCAAAAAATAATTATCTATTGGCCGAAGCATTTTAAAATTTTAATTTAAAACATCAAGAATCACAAATCAATATTTTTTCAATTTTTGTGGTTTGCTTTGGCCAATAAAATTCCATCAACCTCAATGGAAAAGAATCACACAGGTATGCGAATCTGACACGGCAGGCATGCTGCAACGATGCTGTTATAAAATACAATTGCTGGTTACAAAATTATTCAGTCTACTGCGAAATGTAATTTTGTAAATGTGAGATAGTTTCTTTTTGGGATTGTATAATGGCGGTAACCACGTCACTGATGGAAATGAGGCCGGCTACTTTTCCATTGTCTGCTACAGGAAGATGTCTTATTTTTTTTCCGCTCATCAGCTCCATACAATGTTCAATACTATCTGATGAAGAAACAGTAATTACGGTCGTGGTCATAATTTCACTGATGAGTGTTTCCCTTGAGTTTCTGTTAACCAGTACTACTTTACGGGCATAATCTCTTTCAGAAAAAATACCTTTTAATTCATCGTCTTTTATTACCATTAAAGCCCCGATATTTTTTTCGCCCATTACTGTAAGGGCATCGTACACGGAACTATCAGGTAATACAGAATATATATTTTTACCTTTTGTTTTTAAAATATCGGCAACTTTAAGCATGGCAATCGGTTTTAAGTAGTGAAAGGTTTAGATGCTTTATCTAAATTAAAGAAATATACTGTAATTATGGATGGTTTTTTACTTTATTACCACTATTTGTTATACCGTTTTTATCTCTGCACATAGGTTTTGTAATACTTTTTTGGCATCACCAAACAACATAGAAGTTTTAGGTTGAAAGAAGAGATCATTTTCTATACCTGCATAACCTGGCTTCATACTCCGCTTGTTTACAATGACTGTTTTAGCTTGTTCCACCTCCAAAATTGGCATACCGTAAATAGGAGATGCAGCGTCATTTTTTGCAGCGGGATTCACTACGTCGTTGGCTCCAAGAATTAATACCACACCGGTAGTTTTAAATTCTTCGTTGGCATCTTCCATTTCCAGTAATTTCTCATAACTCACATCTGCTTCTGCCAGCAAAACGTTCATATGGCCGGGCATACGACCTGCCACCGGGTGAATAGCATATTTTACTTCCACCCCTTTTTCTTCCAGTATTTTCTCCAGCTCATGACAAATATGCTGCGCCTGCGCTACTGCCAGGCCATACCCCGGAACTATCAGTACTTTTTTTGCATACGCCATTACCATTGCGGCATCGGCCAAACTTATTTCTTTATAATTTCCCTGCGCTTTTGTTGCTCCGGTTGCAGCATCATTTTTGTTGCCACCGCCAAACGACCCAATTAATACATTGGTTAAAGAACGGTTCATTGCTTTACACATGAGCATAGTAAGCAACGTTCCTGCAGCGCCTACTAAAATACCACCGGTTAGCATTGCTTTATTATCATACAAAAAACCACCGCAGGCAGCAGCAACACCAGTAAAAGAATTGAGTAAAGAAATAACCACCGGCATATCTGCACCGCCAATAGGCATTACAAATAAAACACCATAGATAAAAGCAAAAAGCCCGATTAATATAAAAGGAAGAAAGATGGTTCCGATGGTTGATTGGTAAGCCCATACCGAAGCAATTATTACCAACACAAGCACTATCATATTTACAATATGCTGTCCTTTAAAAGAATAGTCTTTTACCCTGCCATTTAATTTACCCCATGCAATAATACTTCCGGTGTAAGAAATAGTACCGATGATAGCGCCGGCCACTATGGTTATGTAATGACCAACAGTAGCCAGTTCTGCAAAAGGAATTTCAGGCGAATTTTTATGCAATTGATAGATATGATAAAACTCTGCTGCAGAAATTAATGCAGCACATGCACCCCCCATTCCGTTGAACAGGCTCACCATTTCGGGCATGGCCGTCATTTTTACTTTTTTTGCAGAGAGTGTGCCTGCAATAGTTCCGATTAATAACCCGCAGAATATCCATGCGTAATTGTGGAGTTTTTCTCCATTGTCCTCGTACAAAAATATAGTGGCAAAAATAGCCACTGCCATACCAAAGGCCGCTATTAAATTTCCTTTGCGTGCGCTTAAAGGATTGGATAACATTTTTAATCCGAGGATAAAAGTTACTGATGCTATAAGGTAACAGAGTGTGAGTAGGTTTAGTTCCATAATACCCCAAACCCCTGAGGGGCTTTGCAGTTTTTAAATTTGTTAGTTAATATTTTTACTTTAATAATATGCCTGCAATTAAGCCCCTTTAGGTGGTTGGGGTTTTTTCTTAAACATTTCCAGCATTCTGTCGGTTACTACAAAACCACCTACTACATTTAATGTACCGAGTATCACTGCTAAAAAGCCTAATGCCAGGGCAAAATAATTACCGGTTTCCGCTTTGCCCATTACGATGATAGCCCCGATAATTACCACACCATGTATTGCATTGGCACCACTCATTAAAGGAGTGTGCAGCACACTTGGCACCCTGCCAATTACTTCTATACCAACAAAAATCATCAATATAACGATGTAGATGATTTGCTGGTTAGCTGAAATGAAACTTAAAATATTATCCATTATTGAATGCTATTAATTATAATTTTAAATGGTTTTAACTGATTACACAAGCAATGCTTTTACCCTTTCATTTGTAATTGCTTTGTTGTGTACAATGCAAGTTCCCTTCACCAGGTCGTCTTCGAAATTTAAATTCAATTGGCCTTCTTTCCCAATGATGAGTTGCAAAAAATTTAGGATATTTTTTCCGTATAATTTACTGGCATCGGACGGCATTGTACCCGGCAAGTTTGAATTGCCTACAATGCTTACACCATTGTGTAATATCGTTTCATCATTTTTGGTAAGTGCTGTATTGCCACCTGTAGCGGCAGCCAAATCCATAATAACAGAACCATTTTTCATAGCACTGATCATGGGAACTGTAATTAATACCGGTGCAGGTTTACCGGGAATTTGTGCTGTTGTTATTACAATATCTGCTTTCGCAACACTCTCTGCTATCTTAGCTTTTTGACGTTGCATAAAATCTTCTGTTTGTTCAACAGCATATCCTCCTGCTTTGCTGGCATCTGCTGCTCCTTCCACTTCTATAAACTTTGCACCAAGGCTCATTACCTCTTCTTTTACAACAGGCCTTGTATCAAAAACTTCTACTACTGCCCCCAGTCTTTTACTGGTTGCAATGGCCTGTAAGCCTGCTACGCCAGCACCCAGAATTAACATTTTTGCGGGTGGAATACTACCTGCTGCCGTCATAAACATGGGGAAATATTTAGGGAATAAATTGGCTGCCGCAAGTACCGCTTTGTAACCGGCAATATTGGCCTGGCTGCTCAACACATCCATACTTTGTGCACGGCTAGTCCGTGGTAACATATCCATACTAAAAACAGTTAACCCTTTTGCAGCCCAGTTATTCATCAACAAAAAATTAAACAATGGTTGATAAACACCCAACACAACAGCAGCATTTTTTATTGACACAATATCTATGTCAGTAAAATTATTGATTGATAAAATGATAGCTGAAGATTGTAATACCTGCTCCCTTGTTGCAACTGTTGCACCTGCATCAATGTATTTATCGTTATTGGCAAATGCTGTTGCACCGGCATTGTCTTCAATCACCACATCTACATTCCATTTTTTTAGAAGGGTTACATGTTCTGGTAATAGGGATACTCTTGTTTCGGGAATTGGTTCTTTTAAAACACCTATAATCATAAGTAGAATAATTAAACTAAAGATAGTAAAAAAGCCCTATCCCCTTGGGGGAATAAAATCTTTTAGAATGCTTTTTATTATAATTTAAAAATATGAATTAACTAAAAAATCAATACCGAATAATAAAATGCTGTTTTAATTTAATGTCATTGTTAATACAAACGATGCCGATAAAAAAAAGATCAATGGTCAGCGTTACAGCGGGATCAGCTTTTATTACAGACCATGCAGCTTCCATTTCACTACTCCAATGTATATCATCGAAAATTAATATTGCCTTACTACTTGAGTGTGCCAGCAACTGATGAAAATATTGAAGTGTAGGTTCTTTGCGATGATTGCCATCTACAAATGCAAAATCAAATTGATTAATGGTAGCAAAAAGATTGGGCAGGGTTTGTGCAAAATCACCTTTCAACAATGTAATGTTTTTAATACCCAACTGATCAAAATTATATTGGGCAATAGCAGCAATATGTTGTGCCCCTTCGCAGGTATATACTTTTGCAGTTGCATTTCCATTGGCCAGATAGGCTGTTGTTATTCCAAATGATGTACCCAGTTCCAGTATATTTTCTGACGGGTAATACTTTACCATCCTGAACAATAACCTTGCAAATTTTGAAGATTTTAAGGAAGAATTAGCAATGGCTTTTACAACACGTTTGTTAGATTTTATCACTGTAGAACCTGCTCCAAAATCTTCTACCTCAATAACAGTAGTATCTTTTTTTAATTGCTGCCTTATTGCTTCAATTGTATCATAACATGCATATTTTTTTTTATCATTCAGCACATTGGTAATAAAATTGGAAACAAAAGGAGAATGTGTACCATGGCCTTTTCCATTGGATGCAGTGAAATAATAATGCAGGTATTTTTTTGCTAATTGAAAGGGGGAATACAAGTTATAAGTATTAAGTACTAAGTATTTAGAAAAGGCTTTGCTGTTCCATCTATATTTTTTCCCAAATTTGAAAACTGTAGCTATACGCATGTTTTTCATCAGCTTCAAAATCCTGGTTAGAAGTTAACTTCCATTTGCTTTCATCTATTACCGGAAAAAAAGTGTCTCCTTCTACATCGACATGCACCCTTGTTATATAAATGCTATCTGCTATATCCATTGATTGTTTATAAATTTCGCCGCCACCGATGATGAAGATTTGTTTACTATTGGTTTCAGCAGCTTTTTGTATTGCATCTTTCAGATTGTTTACCACAATTACTGTTTCCGCTTTCCAATCAGGGTTGGTAGTTATTACAATATTTGTTCTGCCTGGCAGCGGTTTGTTAACTGATTCAAAACTTTTGCGGCCCATAATAACCGGAAAGCCCCAGGTTGTATTTTTAAAAAATTTCAGATCGTTGGGTAAATGCCAAATTAACTGGTTGTTTTTACCAATGGCATTGTTTTCGGACGCAGCAACTACTAAACTAATGGTCATACTTTTTAAATTTATACAGCTACAGGCGCTTTAATAGCAGGATGTGATTGATAATTCAACAGTTCAAAATCTTCAAACTTAAAATCAAAAATATCTTTTACTGAGGGGTTTATTTTCATTTGTGGTAAAGCAAAAGGTGTTCTGCTTAATTGTAACTCAGCCTGTTCAAAATGATTGTTATACAAATGTACATCACCAAAAGAATGAACGAATTCTCCCGGATCAAGGTCACAAACCTGTGCAATCATCAGGGTTAGTAAAGCATAAGAAGCAATGTTAAACGGCACTCCTAAAAACACATCAGCCGAACGCTGATACAACTGGCAACTTAGTCTGGCTTTCTGTTCTCCCTTCAGAGGATTAGGAGGTATAACATAAAACTGAAACAAACAATGACAAGGCATTAATTTCATCTTTGGCAAATCAGCTACATTCCAGGCACTGATAATCATCCTACGGCTGTCAGGATTGGTTTTTACTTGATGAACCAGGTCTTTTACCTGATCCACTTCCACCCCATTTGCCCCCTGCCAGCTGCGCCATTGCCTGCCATACACCGGGCCAAGGTCGCCGTTTTCATCAGCCCATTCATCCCAAATTTTTACGTTGTGCTCTTTTAAATATTCAATATTGGTATCGCCTTGCAAAAACCAAAGTAATTCGTAAATAATACTTTTAAGATGGCATTTTTTTGTGGTAACCAGGGGAAAACCATCAGCTAAATTAAACCGCATCTGGTAACCAAAAATACTGCGTGTACCCGTACCGGTACGGTCACTTTTATCTGTACCTGTTTCTTTAATATGTGTAAGAAGTTGAAGATATTGCTGCATAGGTGCAAGTTAAGTATCACGATTTTAAACCTCTTAAAAATGACTTTTTTTTTAGTAACAAAAATCAAAGGGAAATGTGAATTGAATTTGCGAATTTTGAAAAAAGCCACACTGGCATTTCTTAAAAGCATAATATGAATATTACCATTAGAAAAGCAGTAAAAGAAGATTGTAGCAGGATGTTGGAACTGATAAAGGAATTAGCCGTGTATGAAAAAGAGCCTACAGCTGTTACAGTTGCATTTAAACATTTTGTAGAAAGTGGTTTTGGCGAAACCCCCGTTTGGTGGGCATTTGTTGCCGAGATTGATGGAAGGGTGGAAGGTTTTGCACTATACTATATCCGCTACAGCACATGGAAAGGCCAGCGAATGTACCTGGAAGACTTATTGGTAACTGAAAAATTAAGAGGCCTTGGCGTAGGCAAATTATTATTCGATCAACTTTTTGAAGAAGCAAAAGAAAAAAAATTCAATGGTATAGCCTGGCAGGTTTTAGACTGGAATGAACCAGCTATTAATTTTTATAAAAAACTGGGGAATGTAAGTTTTGATAATGAGTGGGTGAATTGCAGTGTTGATTTTTAGACCCAATACTTACCTTTGCAACGCTTCAATAAATCTATTAAAAATTACATATGGCACAAAAAATTACCATGGGCGCAGATGGAAAGCTGGCAGTTCCTAACAATCCTACTATACCATTTATTATAGGAGATGGCATTGGCCCGGATATTTGGGCCGCAGCTGTGAGAGTTTTTGATGCAGCCATTACCAAGGCTTACAAAGGTGAAAAAAAGATTGAATGGATGGAAGTGTTGGCTGGCGAAAAAGCCTTTAACGAAACCGGCAGCTGGATGCCCGAAGCTACAATGGATGCATTTAAAGAATACTTGTTGTCAATCAAAGGCCCGCTTACAACACCTGTTGGTGGCGGTATGCGGAGCTTAAATGTGGCATTAAGACAGGAACTGGATTTATATGTTTGCCTGCGCCCGGTGAAATATTTTGAAGGCGTGCCTTCTCCTATGTGGCAGCCGGAAAAAGTAAGCATGACCATTTTTAGGGAAAATACAGAGGATATTTATGCAGGTATTGAATATATGACCGGTACGCCGGAAGCAAAAAAATTATTGGACTTTTTGATCAATGAAATGGGGGTGAAAAATATCCGTTTCCCCAATACTACTTCGCTTGGCATTAAACCTGTTAGTAAAGAAGGTAGTGAAAGATTAATCCGTTCTGCTATACAGCATGCTATTGAACATAAGTTACCATCAGTAACGATTGTACATAAAGGTAATATTATGAAATACACCGAGGGTGCCTTTAAAAACTGGGGCTATGCGTTGGCCGAAACAGAATTTAGCGGTCATGTGTATACCTGGAACCAATGGGAACGTACCAAAAAAGAAAGTGGAGAAGCTGTTGCCAATGAGGAAATGAAAATTAGCGCCATTGGTGGTAAAGTAATTATTAAAGATGCTATTGCCGATAATTTTTTGCAACAGGCTTTGTTAGCCCCGCAGGATTATTCGGTAATTGCCACCCTAAATTTAAATGGCGATTATATCAGCGATGCACTGGCTGCGCAGGTGGGGGGAATTGGGATTGCGCCAGGTGCTAATATTAATTACCTTACCGGCCACGCTGTATTTGAAGCTACCCACGGAACTGCACCCCGTTTTGCCAACACCAACACCATGAATCCATCAAGTGTAATATTGAG
>JAYWAU010000387.1:0-3774 GCA_043782265.1 Ferruginibacter sp.
AGGTTTGCAGACTTTTAATGGTGCTGCCAATTACAGGCAGGATTTTTTTATGTATCAGGCAAACACGGAATCTGCAACAATTACCATTGATGGAATAAAAATTGACGATTCCCTTGTAGCCATTTTTTCTTACCAACCAGAAGTTTTGCTTACTGAAAAAAATGATGTGGAAATAGTTACCATCAAAGCAGGTGAATCATTTGGACAGAAATTTTACCAAAGCTACCAAAGTAAAAAAAATCTGCTGGTGCTGGTAGATACTTCTTTTAGGAAGAGCATTAAAAATATTCAGCACATTGATAAAATTTCTGCTGAACTGGCTACCAATACAATTGTATTTGTTTGGGGAAGTACAAGCGCAACTACATTTTCCATAGCAATAAAAAATAACATTCAAAAAAAAGCACTGAATAATGTGGTTGGTATTTTGCCGGGAAAAAGCAAGCCGGATGAGTATGTTATTTTTTCTGGTCACTATGATCACCTGGGTGTTGGATCGCCGGCCGAAGGGGTACCACACAATGCGAAAGATTCTATTTACAACGGAGCCAATGACGATGCTGCCGGTACTACCGCTGTTTTAATGCTGTCAAAATATTTTAAAAAATTAAACAACAACGAACGAACTATCATCTTTACCGCTTTTGTTGCAGAAGAGTTAGGAGGCTTTGGTTCCAAATATTTTTCAAAACAACTGGTGCCGGAAAAAGTGATGGCTATGTTTAATATTGAGATGATTGGAACTGAATCTAAATGGGGCCGTAATTCGGCTTACATAACAGGTTTTGAAAAAACAAATATGGGCGAAATACTTCAGCAAAATTTAAAGGGATCTTCTTTTACTTTTTATGCAGACCCCTATCCTGAACAACAATTATTTTATAGATCAGACAATGCAACGCTTGCCAGGCTTGGTGTTCCGGCGCATACGATATCTACATCAAAAATGGATAATGAACCCAACTATCACACTGCAGGTGACGAAATAGGAACATTGGATATGGATAATATGGCCGCCATTATTAAATCAATTGCAGTAAGTTCTTCAAGTATCATCAGCGGAAAAGACACCCCTTCAAGAGTAGATGCAAAGCAGTTAAAATAAAAACAACTTTCACAGGTTTGGCAAATACAATCAGGTAAAGAAAAAATAAATTTCTTTGTTAGCAAGAAAACCTGGTAAAATATTTGGCTTTTCGCTACCTTGAAATACTAAATAAAAAACGATGAAGATAGCTTTCCATGGTGCAGCACGAACGGTAACAGGTTCTAAACATTTGGTTACGTTAAACAATGGCAAAAAAATTTTATTGGATTGTGGCATGTTCCAGGGAATGGGCAATGAAACAGAAACATTGAATGCCAGCTTTGGTTTTACAGCTTCCGAAGTGGATTATCTTATACTGTCACATGCACATATTGACCACAGCGGGCTGATACCAAAATTAGTAAAGGATGGGTTTAATGGCAAAATATTTGCAACCCCCGCTACCAAAGATTTAGCAGGAGTATTAATGGAAGATTCTGCAGGCATACAGGAGAACGACCTGAAATTTATAAACAAACGCCGGGCTGCTGAAGGCCTGTCCTACCTGCAACCTTTGTACACCACAGCAGATGCGCTGAAGGCTCAGGACTTTTTTGAAAAGGTGGATTATGATACCTGGTTTACCATTGAAGAAGGCATTGAATTTTGTTACACAGATGTTGGTCATATTATTGGCAGTACTGCAGTACATTTAAAAATTACAGAAAATGGAAAATTAACCCGCCTTACTTTTAGCGGCGATGTAGGCCGTTACAGGGATGTGATTTTAAAAGCACCGGAAAAATTTCCGCAGGCAGATTATATTTTAATTGAAAGTACTTACGGCAATAGTTTGCATGATGAACATAATCCTACGCCAGATGCATTATTGCAATGGATAAATCATACTTGTATTTCTAAAAAAGGCAAGCTGATTATGCCTGCATTTAGTGTTGGCAGAACACAGGAAATTTTATATGCCCTCAATCAGCTGGAGTTGGAAAACCGGTTACCGCCAATGGCTTATTTTGTGGATAGTCCGTTAAGTTTGAAAGCTACCGCCATTATAAAAAGTTATCCGCAATATTTTAACGACCGCATCAGGAAAGTATTGGAAAGCGATGATGACCCTTTTGCTTTTAAAGGACTAAAATTTATAGAATCTGTGGAAGATTCTAAAAACCTTAATTATTATAAAGGACCTTGTGTGATTATTTCGGCCAGTGGTATGGCTGATGCCGGAAGGATAAAACATCATATCAGCAACAATATTGAAAACAGCCGCAATACTATTTTGTTAACGGGTTATTGTGAGCCGCATTCGCTGGGAGGCAGGCTGATGAAACATCCTAAAGAGGTAAGTATTTTTGGACAACCGCATGAAGTGAATGCAGAGATAGGCGAAATGCGCAGCATGAGTGCTCATGGCGATTATGAAGACCTTTGCCAGTTTTTGAGCTGCCAGGATGCAACGCAGGTAAAGAAATTATTTTTAGTTCATGGTGAGTATGAAGTACAAATTGATTTTAGACAAAGATTGATAAGAAAAGGGTTTGCCAATGTGGAGATACCGGAGTTACATTCAGAAGTAGAATTGAGTTAGGTGCAATTTTGTTTTATATTTAATTGTATGAATTGTAAATAAACTGTCTTCGGAAATTTTGCTTCCACAGGTAACTTTATGAAAAACAGTATTAAATTTAATTGGTATTATTTTGTTTTAACCATACTGCTTTTAGGTTTAGAAATTCTCATTGCCTTATTTGCACACGGCAGCATTATCCGCCCATACATAGGCAATCTCTTAGTTGTAATATTGATTTATTGTTTTGTGAAATCTTTTGCAAACACGCCTGTTTTTATAACGGCTGTTTTGTAATTACTATTTTCCTACACTTTAGCAATTTTAAAATACTTCAAAATAATAAATGTACAGGTCTTGCCACTTAGTCACTGCAAGCAATATTATAGGCTGCTCTTTTAAATGGATAGACTTGTTAGCTTACACATCAGGAATGACAATTATACTCTTTTTTGAAAAAAAATTAGGTAAAATAAATGTAAAAAAATGTGATAAATCTCGGTTTACTGAGATTCGCAGAATTTAAATCCTGCGCATAACCAACAACTCTTTTAACTGATATTTGCTTGCCAGATAAAGTAGGTATTTAATCCAACATAAATCAATAATAGCAACAACGCCATTTTCTTATCAAATTTATTGGCAGCCGCAAGTCTATTTTCTTTAACAAGTTTAAGTGCATACGCTGTAGAAGTAATTACGGCAAAAATAAACAGTAGGGTAAGTCCATGCAATGTATCTACAAGCGTAAAGGAAGTAGATTCAGGCAACGAGGAATCTATAATATATTTGTTGCCTATCACAGCAAACAGTGAACCTACACTTAATCCAAACCTGGAGTCGATGCCATCAGCATGAATATAAAAACACACAAAAGCAATCAGGAAGGCAACATACATTCCAAGAAATATTTTCATAAATAACCCCATGGCATCTCTATCGAGTACGATACCAATTTTAAATGCACTGTACTCCGTATGCGGTTTGGCAAGACTTTCATCCCCAAAACCTGTTTCATAAATTTTGGTACCTGCAGTAATATTAAAACTGTCTACTTTCCATCCGCTTATTGTAAACTGGGGATCGAAATGCTGACCGAGTGTATCGATTGCAAACACTAAAGAGCGTGAATCAAACTGCGAATTTTCTATCGAGAGTCTTAGCT
>JAYWAU010000388.1:0-10433 GCA_043782265.1 Ferruginibacter sp.
ATTTTCGGCAGTAACACCAATTTTACCGAAGCAAAAAAAAGTTTTTATATTAAAACAGGCAGCAACTTTAATGAGGTAATTAAACAACTGGAAGAACAACAAATTATTAAAAATCCCGGTACTTTTAAATTGATTGCCCAACAAATAAAATACGATGAAAATATTAAGCCCGGTAAATACATTATTGAAAACGGGTCCAGCATTTTTGATGTTGCTAAAATATTAAAATCCGGCAGACAAACACCTGTGAATTTAGTGATTACAAAACTTAGAACTAAAGAAGACTTTGCTCAAAAAATTGCCAGCAACTTTGAATGTGATTCAGCCAATATTATGGCTTTATTAAACAGCAATGACTCTTTAAAAAATTATGGGTTGGATAGTAACACTGCAATGACAGCTATTATCCCCAACACTTATGCTATTTTATGGAATACTTCCCCTTCAAGGCTTTTTAAAAAGTTATATAACGAACAGGAAAAATTCTGGACAGAAGAAAGAAGAAAGAAAGCGGCTGCTCTAAATTTATCAATCCGGCAGGCATATACCCTGGCAAGTATTGTTGAAGAAGAAAGCAATAAAGACGAAGACAAAGGAAAGATAGCGAGTGTGTACCTAAACCGAATAGAAACCGGTATGAGACTCTCTGCTGACCCAACAGTTATTTTTTCTTTAAAAGATTTCACCATTAAAAGAGTATATAAAAAGTATACAGAATTTCCTTCTCCTTTCAATACCTATCTCAATAGCGGACTACCGCCGGGGCCAATTTGCACCCCATCTATTAAAACAATTGATGCCGTATTGAATGCTCCCAATACAAGTTATTTGTATTTTGTAGCACAACCCAATTTAACGGGTTATTCAAATTTTGCCACCACTTATCAGGAGCATTTGGTATTTGCAAAGCAATACCAGCAATGGTTAACCGAATATTTGAAAGCAAAAGAAAAGGCTCAGCAACCCTAAAGGAAAATAGACATTTTTAGTGTTTACCAACTTTAGAAATCATAGCAACTAAATAATTCCGATATCATTACAATACTAATCATTCCAAAATAAAGGTTTGTATTTTTAAATGCTTAATCTGTAGATTTGATAAAACACAATACAACATCAACCCAATTTTGTAAAGCAATTATACATTGAACAAATTAGAAAGGATAATAGTTACAAAAACACCCCTTGGTTTTCTTTTGCGTAAATGCAAAATGGTGCATTTGCCAGGCTTTGAAGGTGTACCATTATATGATGTAATTATTTTTTTTTACAAACAGATAAAAACTGTAGGTCTCACTGAGAGAGCGTCTGCCATTGCTTATAATTTCATCATGGCCATACCGCCTTCTTTTCTATTTTTATTTACCCTTATACCCAGTTTACCATTTATATCCAAGCGAAGTATCAAGTTGCAGTTGCATGGTTTAATTACCGATATTATTCCCCTGAAAGTGCACAATGAAAACCTGATTAAATTTGTTGATTCATTTATCGACAGTTCAAAAATCGGTGTTATTTCTTTTGGTTTTATACTGGCTTTGTATTTTGCTTCTAACGCTATGATGGGTATAATGCGTTCGTTCAATAAAAATTATGTTGGCTTTGCAAAAAGAAAAGGACTTCATAACCGCTGGATGGCCATTAAGTTAACCGCCTTATTATTTTTAGTGGTGTTAAGCAGTCTTATTTTATTGATTACACAAGGTGCGGTATTAAAAGTGATAGGTATTAAAAGTGTAACCATATTAAACACCATATATTATGTAAGATGGATATTTATAGTTGCCATGATATTTTATTCAATGGCCTTTATTTATAAATATGCTCCGGCTGTACACAAACGCTGGAAATTGGTTAGCCCGGGAACCATATTAGCCACGTCGTTAAGTATATTACTTTCCGTTGGCTTCTCTTACTTCGTAAACAATTTTGGAAGGTACAATGCCTTGTATGGATCAATCGGTACCATCATCGTTTTAATGGCACTTGTCTATATAAACTCTTTGGTACTCTTAATTGGCTTCGAGTTGAATGTGAGTATTAAAACACTGAAATCGATTGCTGAACAAAGGGAAATAACAGAAAAAAAAATGGCTGATTTTTGATTTTCTGAAGGCTGATTTGTTTTCAATATGATACTTCAACAAAAGTAGAATGAAATAAAATTCCAGAGGCATCCACCAATAGAAATAAAGGAAATTTGAAAAAAGCAGCAAAATAAATGACACCAGACATAACAAAATAACCTTTTGGCTAATACCCCATTTCAAAGTATTTTTGCAACGCAAAACGAATACCTTGATAGATCGTTTACTAAAAAATATCTCAACCAATAAACAAATAATAAAGTATGGCATACGATGTAATTGTGTTAGGCAGCGGCCCTGGTGGATACCCGGCAGCAATCAGAGCTAGTCAGTTTGGTAAAAAAGTAGCTATTATAGAAAAGGAAAGCCTGGGTGGTGTTTGCCTGAACTGGGGTTGTATCCCTACCAAAGCGTTATTAAAAAGTGCAAATGTATATGAGTATGCCAAACATGCAGCAACCTATGGCATCAAGGTTGAAAATCCTGGTCATGATTTTGATGGCGTTATTAAACGTAGCCGTGGTGTGGCAGATAAGATGAGCAAAGGTGTTCAGTTTTTAATGAAGAAAAATAAAATTGATGTGATAATGGGTTATGGTAAACTGGTAGCCCCAACTAAAATAGAAGTAACTGCAGCAGACGGCACCAAACAAATTGTAGAAGCAAAAAATATTGTTATTGCAACGGGTGGCAGGGCACGCCAATTACCTACAATGCCCATTGATGGAAAAAAAATTATAGGTTATCGTGAGGCAATGGTACTGCCATCTCCTCAACCAACAAGTATGATTATTTGTGGTAGCGGCGCTATAGGAAGTGAGTTTGCTTATTTCTACAACACCATGGGTACCAAGGTTACCATCGTTGAGTTTATGCCACGCATTGTACCGGTAGAAGATGAAGACATTAGCAAAGAACTGGAAAAGCAATTTAAAAAACAGGGCATTGAAATAATGACCAACAGCGAAGTACTAAGTGTTGATACAAGTGGTGAAGGTATAAAAGCAAAAGTTAAAACACCCAATGGCGAAATTGAATTGACTGCTGACATTTTATTAAGTGCAGTGGGCGTCGTTGCCAACCTTGAAAATATTGGACTTGAAGAACTGGGCGTTAAAACAGAAAAAGGAAAAATTGTAAGAGATGTAAACGGTCTTACAAACATACCCGGTGTTTATGCTATTGGTGATTGTACTCCGGGACAAGCTTTGGCGCACGTAGCAACAAAAGAAGGAATCAGTGTAGCAGAACATATTGCAGGGCATCATCCTGAGCCTATGGATTACAATAACATTCCTGGCTGTACTTATTGCTCACCGGAAGTTGCTTCTGTAGGTTACACCGAAAAAGCAGCAAAGGATGCAGGTTACGAAATTAAAGTGGGTAAATTTCCTTTTATGGCCAGCGGTAAAGCAAGTGCTGCCGGTGCTACGGAAGGTTTTGTAAAAGTTATTTACGATGCCAAATACGGTGAGTTTTTAGGTTGCCATATGATTGGAATGAATGTAACAGAAATGATTGCAGAAGTAGTAGTTGCCCGTAAATTAGAAACTACGGGACATGAAATCCTTAATTCTGTACATCCTCACCCAACCATGAGCGAAGCACTGAAAGAAGCTACTGCTATGGCTTACGGCGAAGCAACAGATATTTAAATTTACTTTGTTATTTATATTTTAAAGGATCATGGGCAACTGCGATCCTTTTTATTTTTGCATCCGCAGCAATAAAATTGTGTGAGTTTTATCCATCAAAAAATTTAGACAAGAATATACTTATACAGTCAGTTATAAATTGATACTTTTATAATTCCATTATTAACAAACACAGCATGCAAAAATATTTTATAACTTTCAACATCAGTATTATATTTTTTTATTCATCGGTTTACGGCCAGCAAACGGCTACTGAAAAAATGGATTTTGAAAAATACAACCCCACTTCTACCCTTGTTGTACCTGAGCATCATCCTCATAAAGCTAAGTTTCCATTCATTGATGTACACAATCATCAATGGGATGTGCCAAACCAGGACATTGTAAAACTTTTTAGAGACATGGATAGTTTACACATGCAGGTGATGATTAACCTCAGCGGGAAAAGTTATAAAGAAACACCGGGAAAGGTAAATGGCGACTTTGATGTAAGAGACAATAGTTATTTGGTGCAATCCATTGAAAAAGTAAAGAAAACAGATGCCACGAGATTACTCTTTTTTACCAATCTTTCCTTTGTAGATTTTGGATCAAAAAACTGGTTAAGCAATACCCTCACCGAATTAGAAAAAGATGTGAAGGCTGGTGCATGCGGACTAAAGTTGTACAAAGATTTCGGCATGGGTTTTAAAGATGAAAAAGGAAAAATTATTGCGGTGGATGACAGCCGGCTGGATGCTGTTTGGGAGAAGTGTGGTGAACTGCACATTCCTGTAATTATCCATACTGCAGATCCAAAATCATTTTGGGATGAAGAAGATGAGCACAATGAACGCTGGCTTGAACTGGCCACCCATCCCGACAGAAAACGAAGCAACACCAATCCTGCACCATGGGATACTTTAATGAAACAGCAGCACCATCTTTTTGCCAAACATCCGCACACCAATTTTATAGCAGCCCATTTTGGCTGGTACGCAAACAACCTGCAATACCTTGACAGCCTGCTTACCGCCATGCCAAATATGTATATTGAATTTGGTGCCATCATTGCCGAAATAGGAAGGCAGCCAAGAATGGCCAGCCAGTTTTTCACCAAATTCCAGGATCGTATTTTATTTGGAAAAGACAACTGGATTCCTGAAGAATATCACACTTATTTCAGAGTGCTGGAAACCAATGATGAATATTTTCCTTACCACAAAAAATACCATGCTTTCTGGCGCATGTACGGCCTTGGCTTGCCGGATGAAATATTGAAGAAAGTGTATTATAAAAACGCCATTAAAATTATTCCGGGAATAGATAAAACAAAATTTCCTGATTAAATTTTCCCAATCGTTGTATTAAAGCAATCAAAAATATTAGCCTATTTTTATTTCAACAAAAATGAATTTATTATGTCGTTGCCCAATATTTTTACCAAAGAAATTGCTGATAACATTATTGAAAGAATTAATCATTTAACTGCTGAGACAAACCCTCAATGGGGCACCATGAGCGTCGCTCAAATGCTTGCCCACTGCAATGTTTCGTACGAAATGATTTATGAAAATATTCATCCTAAACCAAACCAATTTTTAAAATTCATTTTAAAAGCACTTGTAAAAAATAAAGTTGTTGGAGACGCACCGTACCCACATAATAGCAGAACAGCACCACAGTTTATTATTAAAGAGACTAAGAATTTTGAGACAGAAAAACAACGCCTGATTGATTATATTAACAAGACGCAAAAATTGGGCGAAAATTATTTTGATAATAAAGAATCGCATTCGTTTGGTAAACTCATAAAGACAGAATGGAACAATATGCTCTATAAACATTTACAGCATCACCTGTCTCAATTTGGAGTATAGGCATAGTCAAAATAAATCTAACGCAGAATTGCAATTACAAATTGGGAGTTTTCGGTTTATGAGGTATTTCAAAAGGATTGGCTCCCCGAACGTTCAATTTTCTCCGGTAAACTTTGTCTCTGCTCGAAACATATAAAATATTAAAATCGGCACCACCAAAACAACAGTTAGAAGCCTGCCCTCCCGGAATTGGTATAATAGCATTTACACGCCCTAACTGATCAAGCACCTGGATACCCAGTCTTGATACAACATACACTCTTCCTGCGGTGTCACATTTAATACCATCCGACCATGCATTTCCTGCATCATCAGGCATATGCAACCAGCCATAGCGTTGTTTATTTGCCAGTGTTCCATTTGCGTTAATTGAATAAATCCAAACCCATTTTGATGCAGATTCTGTAACATACAACTGTGTTTGATCTGGCGTAAGTGCAAGGCCATTGGCATATTTTATTCCTTCATCAACCACCACTTTTTTTCCATTGGGTCTAATCAAAAATAACTTACTCGGCTTTTCTGTACCATCAGGTGAAGTAACATATACATTGCCATTATTGGCAACCACCAAGTCGTTACCCGAAATTGAATCTGCTACAATGGTTTCTTTTTCATTTGCATCATAACTAATAATTTGCTTTGTTCCTCCTGCTGCCACATAACGTTTTCCATCGGCACTAAAAGCTGTACCACTTGCATTTTTGGCATTTATTGGCAAGGTCACTAATTTTCCATCAGGTGTTATTTTATAGGTTTTCGAATTGGGGATATCCTGAAAAAAAACAGTGCCACTTGCATTTGCTGCTGTGCCTTCGGTAAAAGTATAACCCTCTCCTGCCAACTCCCAATCCTCCCCTGTTATAAGTACATCATTTAGGTACTGGTTCTTTGTTGCACCTGTTGTTACTGGCTTCGGCCAATCTTTCCAAAGCCATCGCATGGCCGCAGGAAAGATCGATGTACCCTGATTACCATTGTGCCCATCGGCTCCCCAAATATGGTTTAATTCATATCCTGAAAAGCTTAGTGCACGTTCCATTGTTTCATTTGCCTTCCACCAATCTCCGGCATAAATATTCAGGTCATTGGTACCATCCTGTAAAAAAATACGCAGCGGTTTAGGTTCGTATTTTCTTATTAATGTTGAATAGCGATCTGCCCCACGAAGGCCAACATAAGTACCGATGGCACTAAACACACGGGAGAAATCTTTTGGCCTTTCCCAGGCAGCAGTAAAAGCGCAAACTGCACCACTGCTTGATCCGCCAATGGCACGGTCATTGCCATTCTTTGATAAACGTATTATGCGGCCATCGGTTGTTTTTTTCTTCTCCACTTCCGGTAAAATTTCTTCCAGAATAAAACGTGCATAAGCATCTCCCAAACCATCATATTCAAAGCTGCGGTTAAAACGATCGTTCGCTGTTGCAGCGTTGGCGGCCAACACACGTCCCGGCATAACAAATACACCAATGGTTACAGGCATCTCATTTTTGTAAATCAGGTTGTCAAAAACTATTGGAGCTTTCCATTGAATACCATCCTGGTTTACGTATACACAGGCTAGTTTTTCAGGGCGGTATTGGGCAGGCACATATACCCAGTATTCCCTCCAGGTTCGCGGAAAGATGGTTGAATGCTCAAAAGTAAATTTTAAAATTTCGCCCTTTGGCACACCGGCTTGTTCAATAGAAGCTGAGTCCACTTCATATTTTTCTACTGGTGCCTGGCTAAAAACCATGCTGTGTAAAAGGAAGATGGATATAAAGAGCAATAATTTTTGCATGGAAATTTATTTTAAAGTTCTGCTTTCTTTCTTTAACTATTACTATTGGAGATGATAAGATTTTAAATTATGTTTTATACAGGCATCAACAATATAAAATTGCCGGAAAGTTTTTTTACAAATCGTAATAAGAAAAAGCAATTCAATTAATAGTATAAAATCATACCTTCAAAGCAACAATAAAATGTATGAAACAAAAACTATTATTTCTGTGTTTATTATTTCCCGTAATGGCAATAGCACAGAAGACAGATAAAAAATTACAGTTGCAAATTGAAAATCTTGTAAAAGGATTTAAGGGTGATATTGGAATTTATGTGCATGATCTGAAACACAATAAAATAGTTGCTATCAATCCGGATACTATTTTTCCTACGGCCAGCATTGTTAAAATCTCAATTCTTGCCGGAATTATGGATAAGCTGGAGAAAGGCGATTTACAATATCACCAGCAACTTACTTATAAAGATTCTTTGTTGTATGCAGGAGAAGATATTTTAGGCTCTTATAAAGACGGTGAAAAAATTGAGCTAAGCAAAGTAATGATGTTGATGTTAACCACCAGTGATAATACAGCCAGCCTTTGGCTACAGTCGCTTGCCGGAGGAGGAATTCGTATTAATGAAATACTGGACAGTCTTGGCTTTGCAAGCACAAGAGTAAATAGCAGAACACCAGGCAGAGAAGAAAACAGGAATACCTATGGCTGGGGACAAACAACACCCCGTGAAATGGAAACCTTTATGGAAAGAATTGTGAATGGCACTATTTTAAGTGTTAATGCCAGTGAAAAAATGTTGCGCCTTTTAGGTCGTCAATATTGGGACGAAGAAGCTATCAGCCAGGTGCCTCCGGGAATTTTTATTGCCGATAAAAATGGAGCAGTGGATGCAAGTCGCAGTGAAGTAATGTATGTAAACAGCAAAAAAAATCCATACATCTTAAGTGTATTTACAAAGAACAATCAAGATGTAACATGGGATCATACCAATGAAGCATGGATACTTACCCGCAAACTATCAGCGTTGTTATGGAAATATTTTAATCCAGATTCAAAATGGGTTGGTGCATCAAATTAACGAGTAGCAGATTTTAAAAAACGAATACTTGCCTGCACTACCGAATTCATCGCCGGCGAAAGCTGTTCGGAAATCCATGGATGTTTTCGGCCAAAAACATGATCACTTTCAACTATGAATAATTGAGCTGAGGGCTGCCAGTTTTTTAAATCGTATGCTTTTTCCACAGGTACCGAAGTATCATTGGTACCATGACAAATTAAAATTGGAATTTGAAGACTCCTGATAGCTTTCTGAATATTTAACTTTTCAGCATTTTGAATAAAATTTTCATGCAACTGGTAATACATTGGCATCTGTTGTTTCGTTCTGCCATTGGTGTAATATTGAACACCCGTATTTTTCCATTCTTCTATTTTTTCAAAAGACCAGTTGCCCCATGGAGTTTTACATTCGCTGATTGCTGCCCAGGTTATTAATTTATTTACTCTTGTATCATTTGCCGCCTCAAGTATCGCTATGCCTCCACCCATGCTATGACCAATCAAACAAATTTGATTGCGATCTATTACAGCACTAAATTGATTTAACGGATCGCAAACCCAGTCAATAACCAGCCGGAGATCTTTCAATTCTGTTGAATAATTATTATTACCAAATGCCTCCAGGTTATTGAAATCGGCCGGATGTTCCGGTGTGGTGCCATTGTGCGAAAAATTAAATTTAACCAGTACGAATCCTTCACCTGCAAATTCACTGGCTATCAAATCAAAATTACCCCAGTCTTTAAAACCACTGAACCCATGTGCATAGATCACTACCGGTTTGGAAAGGTGATCTTCTTTAAAAAATATATCCAATACAATGGGTAATTTATTAGCTCCGGCAATTACGATATTCTTTGTGCGTTGCATATTTTAAAATTAGTTTATTTTATTTCCTTTGTTAAAGAAATATAGATTAAAACTAAGAATGATTAAAGCGTACTTTTATAATCGAATCAATTGCAATTAAAATTTAACCGATTCTTTGTACAGCATAATGTAACCATCTTATGAAAAAAAACTTCCCGGCACTTATTTTAATTTTATTGATGATTACAAATTTTGCACATGCCCAGAACAACAGCAAAACTTGCAAAGTTTTTACAGTAAACCTTAGTGGCAGCTACAAAGGAGATTGCAAAAATGGCGTTGCAGAAGGCCAGGGAGAGGCAACAGGATTACAGCATTATAGTGGAAGTTTTAAAGATGGAAAGCCCAATGGTGCAGGCGTTTATTATTATGATGACAGTACCTATCATGCCGGCTTTTTTCTTGATGGACAAAAAGAAGGAAAAGGTGAAACACATTATATACGTAATGGAAAACAGGATAGTATTTTAAAAGGATATTGGAGTGGTAATGTGTTTAGGGGTAAAAAATATACTACTTATGCATTTAATGGCGGTACTTTTTTTGACCGGTATGAAATCACGGCAACACCCCAAAGTGGCCGTACCATTAGTTTTGAAATATCAACTACTTCTGGTTCACCAACCGGCATTCCATCCGATTTTCAGGGTAAACCCGGCTACGTGTTGAGGTTGGAAGATCTTAATGCTGGTAACACTTCCATTGTAAGATTACTTTCAACACTGGAAACTCCAACAAAGTTTCACGTAACTTATGACATTGAAACTTTTCCTGTGGTTTTATATGGCACTATGTCTAATGGAGATGTATTTAAACTGGAGCTTTTTAAGCCAGCCAGCTGGAATGTCCGTCTTTATACAAATAAATAAAAAAATCTTTCAAACACCGCAATTAATTGTTTGTAAAATAATATGTACAGGCGGGTGTTTAAAAAAGCATTCGCCAATTACCCGATTATTCTTATTTTTTATTGTTCAACTACGATTCATTTTTCGATAAAAAAAATAGTAGTTGATATGGTATGCACTTTATTATAAAGCCATTTTAATTTTCTTCTAAAAGTAGTGTAGATATGTACCAAAAGAATTTTGATGCCTCGGTAGGTTTTTC
>JAYWAU010000389.1:0-3764 GCA_043782265.1 Ferruginibacter sp.
GGCCATTTTTTAATACAGAAGCAATCAATAAAGAATCGAAGACGAGGGAAATGCCCGTTACCAATGTACCACCGTAAACAAAGCCTACCAAAATAAGAATTTTTTTAAAGAATTTTTTTGAAACAATGCTTACTGTGAAAGTCAGGTGAATGTATCCTTTTAATAAAAGATAAAATAGTAAAATAAGTGCAATACCCAGGTAGGTAAAAGAATACACTTTAATGAACATGTCAAACTTGGTTAAAAACCCGGCAAAAGTGAGAACGATCAAAATAGTTGTAAATAAGCGAAACTGGACTTCCCGTAAAAAATTAGTGAGTACAGATTTTTTAAGTTGCCAGGCATAACTTTCCAAAATTGAATAGAGTGTTAACCCAAGACCAAATGGAAATATCCAGAAATAATACTGAACCAATTCGGGTGAATTCTGTCCGAATTTTCGGATAATAATATCCTTAAAATAAATACCGCTAACAGCTACAAAGCAGAAGCCTATTAAAGAAACAACCAGTGCCCAGGTAAGGATATCATTTCTTTTTTTATCAAGATTATCGTTGTAGTAGGGATAAAATTTATAAATGTAAGAGGTCATGCCAATATTGGCGAATGAATACATCAATGTGGCAATGGCAATAAAAATACCTGTCAGTCCATACTGCTCTTTTGTAAAACCACCATCTTTTGTAAACAAATAAGTATTTAAAAAACCAAGGGAAAAGCCAAAGTAAACCATCACTGAAGAAATAATACTTTGCCTCCTTATCTGACTCATGTTGTTGTTTGATGCTAAATTAATCTACCTTTTTTGTATTGATATAAAAATTTGGATCTACAGAAAATGTATTATCTCCTTCGGGATATAGATTCAATGTTTGCCAGGCTTGGGTAGGTTTAATCCAGCGTTGGCCCTTAAAGTTGATTTTGAGTGGCAATCGAAAATTGTTGATACAATCAATATAACGATACTGAAGTTGATATCCATCTTGTTTATATTCCAGGGTTGGTATTTGTGTAGTTCTTAAATACTGGTCAAAAACTTTACTGAAATTGATTTTTGATTGCAGGCTGATATAGTCTTCAACCTGTTTGGTAGTAACGGTTTGGTGATAGAATGTTTTGTTCAAACCTCTTAATATTTTTCTAAATAAAGTATCATTGTTAATCCCCTGGCGAATGGTGTGCAGCATATTTCCGCCCTTGTAATACATATCGCCGCTGCCTTCTTTATTTACACCATAAGGGCCAATAATGGGGATATCGTTTTTAATTCTTTTCCTGGTACCCGTTACATAGGCAGTACCTGCTTCCTTACCATAATAATAGTCTGTAAACAAGGTTTCGCTGTAGTTGGTAAAGCCTTCGTGCACCCACATGTCAGCAATATCTTTAGTGGTGATGTTGTTGGCAAACCACTCATGGCCGCTTTCGTGTACGATTATAAAATCCCATTTCAATCCCCAGCCGCTGCCGCTAAGGTCTGTGCCATGATATCCATTCTGGTAGCCGTTGCCATAGGCGGTAGCGCTTTGGTGTTCCATGCCTAAATGAGGGGCATCCACCAGTTTATAACCGTCTGCATAAAAAGGGTAGGGGCCAAACCAGTACTCAAAAGCCTTTATCATTCTGGGTGCATCCTGAAATTGTTTTTTTGCTTTTTCAAGGTTACTATCCAGCACCCAGTAGTCCAGGGTGAGATCGCCTTTTTGGCCTTTGAATATTTCACCAAAGTGTACATATTTACCAATGTAAGGAATAAGGCAATAGTTATTGATGGGGCTTACAACAGCCCAATCATAAGTAGCAGTACCATCGCCGTTATTAATTTTATCTCTTAACCGGCCGTTGCCAACACAAACCAGACTATCAGGAATGGTGATGTGCATTTCTGCGCTATCCGGTTCATCGCTCTGAATATCTTTACACGGATACCAAACACTTGCACCCAAACCCTGGCAAGCAATGCTAACCCACGGATTGTTGTTGGCATCTTTCTTCCAGATAAGACCACCATCCCAAGGTGGACGTTTTGCTATTTGTGGTTTGCCGTGGTAGTAAATTGTTATTGAATACTGATTAAGAAATCTGACATCATTTTTAAATGTAAAAAAATGAGCATTACCCTCATTAACAAATTCTTTTACGACCACTTTCGCTTGCCCGTTTTCAATACGCTGATAATAAATAATACTGTCAATAATCAATGGATCCTGTAGATCTATTTGTATTGTATTGTATCCATTTTTTAATTTTTTAAAATATATAGTATTCCTTCCACTAATCGTACTATCCTCAATATTAAATTTCACATGCAGGTCATACTTTGTAACATCCCACCAATCCCTGCCGGGGCCATTGCTTCCCCTCAAGGTATCAGCATGTGTGTAAACTGTTTTTTGTTCTAATAACTGGGCTTGGGTTTTTGTGAGGCCGATAGATAAAATGGATACAAATAAGAGTAGGTGGTGTTTCAATTTCATTGCATAAATTTATGCAGAATTAAATAAAACATGCGGCTAAAAAATTATCCATTATCATTTATAACATTATTTATTATCTTCTTCACTTCGTGTAAATCCCATCAGCATCCCGATATAAAAATATTTCATTACAACGAACAGACGGGCATAGCTTCATTAGATCCCGCGTTTGCTAAAAACCAATCTATAATGTGGGCCATACATCAACTCTATAATACGTTGGTAGAAGTAGATGCTGATAATCAGTTGAAACCTTCACTTGCAAAAAGCTGGGAGGTTGCAGCTGATAACCTGACGTTTATTTTTCATCTTCGGACAGATGTTTATTTTCATGATGATGCAGTTTTTGCCGATGGCAAAGGAAGAAGGCTTACGGCACTTGATGTGGAATATAGTTTTAAAAGAATCATTGATAAAAATGTGGCTAGTCCGGGTGCATGGATATTTAACAACAAGGTGGATTCCACTAATGGCTTTAAAGCACTAAATGATTCTACTTTTCAATTAAAACTGGTACGTCCTTTTCAACCCATACTCGGCATATTGAGTATGCAATATTGTTCCATCGTGCCCAAAGAAGCGGTAGATAAATACGGCAATAATTTCCGCCGTCATCCCGTTGGCAGCGGGCCTTTTGCAATGGTAGCCTGGGAAGAGGGACAGGCGCTTGTACTAAAAAAAAATCTGCATTATTTTGAGAAAGACAGCAGCGGCTATGCGTTACCGTATTTAGATGGCATAAAGATTTCTTTCTTTGATAGCAAGGCCACCGAATTTTTAGAGTTTCAGCAAAACCGGTTAGATTTTATCAATGATATTGAGGCTTCTTTTAAAGATGAGATATTAACTAAAACAGGAAACCTGAAAAAAGAATGGCAAGGTAAATTGTTGCTGCAAAAACATCCTTATCTCAATACAGAATACCTTGGAATTTTAGTAGATGGCGAAAATGAAATGGTCAAAAAATCTCCTCTCAGATTGCAAAAAATAAGACAGGCAATCAATTATGGATTCGACCGGCAAAAGATGATGTTGTATTTACGCAACTCCATTGGCACTGCCGCTGAGAGTGGCTTTGTACCTGCAGGGTTACCATCTTTTGATGCCGTAAAAGTAAAAGGCTACCATTATGACCCGGCGAAGGCAAAGCAATTATTAGAGGAAGCCGGGTTTTTAAATGGAACAAATTTGCCGACAATCAGATTATTAACAATACCTGTTTACGCAGACTTTGCAGGATATGTAGCCAACGAGTTGCAGCAAATTGGAATAAAGGTGGAAGTAGAG
>JAYWAU010000390.1:0-10412 GCA_043782265.1 Ferruginibacter sp.
AAGCAAATACGCTGCCATAAAAAAGAGGCCGTTAATCAAAAAATGAGTTCTTTTAAATGAAGATGATTTTTTATTTACTACCACAGCGATCAGACGAATTGTTGGAAACAAGTGAGGTCAACTAATAAAAAAAGCTGATATATTTGAGGATTCTCTTACATTAACCATCGCTATATGTTCAAATGTTCATTGCACAATATTGTGTTTGCTGCTATCCTGTCATTAACATCATTAACTGCAAAAGCTCAAAAAGTAAAAGAGCCCAAAACCACAGCGGAATGGACAAGGGCTTATCAGCCATTCAGAATCGCAGGTAATTTGTATTATGTGGGTACGTACGACCTGGCATGTTATTTTATTACAACTCCGCAAGGAAATATACTCATCAATACAGGACTGGCCGCATCTGCCACACAAATAAAAAACAATATCGAAACGCTGGGATTTAAGTTTAACGATATCAAAATACTTTTAACAACACAAGCGCATTATGACCATATGGGTGCCATGGCTGCTATAAAAAAGGCAACTGGTGCACAACTAATGGTGGATGAAAAAGAGACAGGTGTTGTGGCAACAGGAGGCGGTTCGGATTATGCATTAGGCCAATATGGCACAAGCTTTAAACCGGTAAAAGCAGATCGTTTACTCCATGATGGTGATACCGTTTCACTCGGCAATATGCAACTGGTAATGTTGCATCATCCCGGTCACACAAAAGGCTCCTGCAGTTTTTTATTTACGGTAAAAGATGATCAGCGATCTTACAAAGTGCTGATCGCTAACATGCCCTCTATCGTTACTGATAAGGCATTTGCAGCTATCTCAACTTACCCGGAAATAGCCGGCGATTATGCTTATACTTTAAACGCAATGAAAAATATTTCTTTTGATATATGGGTGGCATCGCATGCCAGCCAGTTTAAATTGCATGATAAACATCAACCTGGGGATGCATACAATCCTGCTGCTTTTAAAGACCAGCAAGGGTATGATGCCGCAATTAATGATTTGCAAAAGCAATATGATGAGAAGATGCAGCAGTTACCTGCTGTAAAGTAAAAACATTGCAGCATAAATAAAATTGCAGCATAAATAAAATTGCAAACCCGATAGGCCGCAGTTAATATAAATAATTTAAAATAATATCTCCCCCTTTTGTATTTTTACCCAGTATCAAAAAATGATTCGATCAATGTCTTACATTTCAATTTATCCAAAACATTATTTTACTAAAACAAACAATCATGAAAGCAATTAAATTTTTTACAACGCTGTGTTTTTTATTAACCGCCTTCCATTTTGCCCATGCACAATCACCTGTAAATGATATAGTGAAAGAATGGGAGAGGGCCAAAGCCTACACCAAAGAATATCTTGACACGATGCCGGAACCGGGCTATGCCCTGAAACCCACTCCTGAAATGCGTTCGTTTGCAGAACAAATGCTGCATTTAACGGATGCCAATTATGGTATTGTTTCTGCTGCAAGCGGCGAAAAAAGCCCGGTTGGTTTTGGTGAGTCGGAAAAAGTAACCGATAAATCAAAAGCAAACGTAACCAAACTGGTGATGGACGGTTATGATTTTGTTATTAACAACATAAAAAAAATGACGCCTGCCCAGTTGAATGAAAATGTTAAGTTGTTTGGAAGATTTGATGTCACCAAAGGGGCGGCGCTGGCTAAATGTTTTGAACATCAAACGCACCACAGGGGTCAGACCACCGTTTACATTCGTTTGGCAGGTGCAAAACCACCACAGGAGAAATTATTTTAAACAATAATACTTACACTTTATTTTTCAGGTGCAGGCATTGTCCTGCGCCTGCTTTTAACTACTTTGTTTTCTCCCTGAATAGGCTGTCGTTGTAAACATTCTTATATAGAATTAAAAATAACAAAAGTACCAACCTAAAATTCCTCCTTCACCAATTGATACAAATGTTCCATCTTATTGCACTGCCTTAAATAAATTGCATGATTGGTTGCATTGGGAAAATATTTTTTTCCTTCGGGAAGATCAAATGCCGCAGGTATTTCTAAAGCCTGCAAACCAATAACTACTGCACCAAAAGCAGCGCTTTCTTCCATTGGGGGAACAATAACCGGCAAGTTAAACATATCAGTAAGCAGCTGTACCCAAAAGATGCTCTCTGCAAAACCACCATTTGCATAAATGGTATTTACAGTTGTTTTCTCCATCAAAATTTTTCCTATACTGTAGGTGTTGTATACGATTGCTTCAAGCGCAGCTCTTACCATGTGAGCCGCAGTATGTTCAATACTTAGATTCCAAAATACACCTCTTGCACTGGAGTTCCAAAGTGGTGCTCTTTCTCCCAATATGTAAGGCAATAATAACAAACCGTCACTGCCGGGATTGATGGACTCAGCAGTATTAATGAATTGCTGGTAAGGACTGCTATTTTGTAGTATTTTTTCTTTTAGCCATTGCAATACAATTGCCCCGTTGTTACTGGCGCCGCCTGTAATATATTGTTCACCGCTAAGATGGTAGCAGAAAGTGCGCATACTGTTATCTGTTACCGCCTGCTTTGTTACAACCCTTACTGCACTGCTTGTGCCAATAGTGATGGACATAGAACCTTCAACAGTGGCACCGCTGCCAAGGTTGGCTAGTGCGCCATCGCTGCTGCCAATTACAAATGCTGTTTGTTGAAAGGCAGACAACCGGTTAGTTGAATTGTTTACTAAATATTCAATGTGTGTTGTTGGTACTATTGCCGATAATTTTTTTGTATCAATACCGACATAGTTCAACATATTTTCATCCCACTGCAGTTGGCTGGTGTTTAATAATCCTGTTGCAGAGGCAATGGCTGTATCAATGATATACTTTCCAAATAACCGGTGAAAAACAAATTCTTTAATGCCAATGAATTTTGATGTATTTAAAAATAATGAAGTTTCATTTTCTTTAAACCAACATAATTTACAAAGCGGCGACATGGCATGGATAGGAACACCTGATGCATGGTAAAAATTTTTCCCTTCGGCTGTTTCTTTTAATTTAACTGCTAACTCACTGGCACGGTTATCTGCCCAAATAATACAATTGGTTAAAGAATGATCATTTTCATCCATCAGTATCAAACTGTGCATGGCGGCAGAAAAGCTAATGAGTACCGGGTTATCCTGCGACAATGAATTTGCTGTATTACTCAAACAATTAATTACTGCTTCCAGTATTTCATGGGGGTTTTGCTCACTCCGGTTTTGCTGCGGATGTGTTATGGGGTAGCTAATAGACTGTTTTGCTAATACCTTTCCCGCTGTAGAAAATGCAACGGCTTTGGTAGAGGTGGTGCCAATGTCTATCCCGATGTAATAATCCATGTTATGTTTAATTAAATAATCTTTTTTTAATTTTTTTATCTTCTGATTGATTACAAAAATACTTGTAAACGTTTTAAAATGACTTGATAAAAATCTACATCAATTAATACCAGGTTGTTTGAAATAAAAGCATTTTAACATCTACAATTAAATACCTTTATGCCTTAATTGTCATTATGACAATATTTTTAACTGCGGAAATCTTATTTATTAAGCCGCCATTTTTTAACGATCTGCTAAAACAACAACTGCCATGATTATCAAGTGCCGGGTTTATTATCAATTATTAGTTTGCTGCCTTATTTTATTATTGCCTTGCCTTGTGTTGGCAACACCTCCCGGAGATTATATTAAATTGGCGGATGGCATTATTGTAAGAATTGCAAATGCAAAGAGTGCAGCTGCCCGGTTAATAAAGATCGAGGTAATTGCTGATAATATTTTTCATGTAACAGCAACACCACTGGATTCTTTTTATACTGAAACCAGCTTGATTTTGGATGATAAAAAACGCCCTGCTGTAAAATGGGAGATAAAGGAATCAGAAGGAGAGGTAATTTTATTTACACAAAATGTACAGGCGAAAATTATTATTTCAACAGGCGAAGTAAGCTTTTTAGACAAGGCAGATAACCTGGTTTTGCAGGAAGCAAATGGAGGAGGGAAAACGTTTACCGGCACTACGCTGGATGGAGAGCAATCTTACATTGTGCGCCTGGCTTTTGAAACCAATGAGAGGCTTCAAGAAAAATAACCATTGGGAATAGAAAAGGAAGCTTTAACGGAATGATAAACAAGCGTACTTTTAATATCATTATGGTTACAAAAGAAAATGCTTTGCCGCTCGATTTAGAAAATGTAAAGCCAGCTAAAGTAATAAAATATTCAGGTAAAAAAATTAGTGTACGCCTTTAGAAGCAGCATCAACTTTTATAGGAATTATTAAAATGATAAAAATAAAATCACCCATCAATTATATGAAAGTTTACAAAACAATATTGCCATTCTCAATACTTTTATTAACTGCTTTTTTATTGCAGGTTAAACATGTAAATGGTCAAAGAAAAATAGAAAGCTTTAACAAAAACTGGACCTTTAAGCTTGACAGCACCAACGATTACAGCAGGGAACCGGCAGCTGTAAATGGCTGGCGAAATTTAAATCTTCCGCACGACTGGAGTATTGAATTTGCATTTGATTCAACAAGCCCGACCGGTAATGGAGGTGGTGCATTGCGTGGAGGAGTTGGCTGGTATCGTAAAACATTTACAATGCCAGTTTCATCAAAAGATAAAATTATCAGTATTGATTTTGATGGCGTATACCTTAACAGCGAAGTTTGGATTAATGGGCATTACCTTGGTTTGCGACCCTATGGCTTTAGTTCTTTCCGGTATAATCTTACTCCATTTTTGAAATTTGGTACCGGAGAAAATATGATTGCAGTAAAAGTTGATAATTCAAAACAACCCAATTCCCGTTGGTATTCCGGTTCGGGAATTTACCGCAATGTGTGGCTTGTTACAACCGCAAAAATAGCAGTCGATCATTGGGGTACATTTGTAACCACACCATCGGTAAGTGAGCAATCCGCAACGGTAAAAGTTAATACCAATGTTCGCCGCTTTGCCGGTCAACAAAACAATATTTCAATTACCAACATTGTCTATACCGCCGAAGGAAGGGAAGTGGTAAGAAAAACAACTTCAGGTATTTCATTGAAAGATACAGTTACCGCAGTAACACAGGAGTTGCAGGTAGCATTTCCAAAATTATGGTCAGATACAAATCCATATTTATATAAAGTAGTAACGCAGATTATCAATGATGGAAAAATAGCAGATGACTACACAACGCCATTAGGTATACGCAGTTTTTTATTTGATGTAAACAAAGGTTTTTTGCTAAACGGAAAACCGGTTAAAATCAATGGCGTTTGCGATCATCATGATTTAGGATGCCTTGGTGCTGCCATTAACACAAGAGCATTGGAAAGGCAGTTGGAGATTTTAAAAGGTATGGGATGCAATGGAGTTAGAACCTCTCACAATCCGCCTGCACCCGAGCTGTTAGACCTGTGTGATAAGATGGGTTTTATTGTAATGGATGAGGCTTTTGATATGTGGAAAAAGCAAAAGAATCCCTTCGATTATAATTTGGTGTGGGACCAATGGCATAAAAAGGATTTGCAGGATATGGTGTTGAGGGACCGCAATCATCCATCGATATTTATGTGGAGCATTGGCAATGAAATATTAGAGCAATGGGATAGTACCGGAATAAAAATCGGGAAAGAACTTGCTGGTATTGTAAAAGAGCTGGATCAAACAAGGCTTGTTACATCCGCTTTAAATGATCCGCAGCCCACAAATAAAATTTATCAATCCGGTGCATTGGATATTGTTGGTTTTAATTACCATCACCAGGACTTTGCCAATTTTCAAACGAATTTCCCCGGTCAAAAATTTATTGGTACAGAAACAGTTTCTGCACTGGAAACCCGTGGCCATTACGATTTAATTCCTTCTGATAGTATGCGCCGCTGGCCTAAACGCTGGGATATACCTTTTAATGAAGGCAATAAAGATTTTACCGTTTCTGCTTATGATAATGTTTCTGCGCCCTGGGGTTCCACCCATGAAGAAACATGGAAAGTAATAAAAAAATATGCTTTTTTAGCTGGTCAATATATTTGGACGGGCTTTGATTATATTGGAGAACCAACACCTTATCCATGGCCGGCACGAAGTAGCTATTTTGGAATTATTGACCTGGCAGGATTTCCCAAAGATGTGTATTACATGTACCAAAGTGAATGGACTAATAAAAGCGTTTTGCATATACTGCCGCACTGGAACTGGAAGCAAGGTGATACGGTAGATATTTGGGCCTATTACAATAATGCAGATGAAGTTGAATTGTTTTTAAATGGTAAATCTGTTGGTATCAGAAAGAAGCAAGGCGATGCCTTGCATGTGATGTGGCGTTTACCCTTTCAACCAGGAACCATCAAAGCCATCAGTCGAAAAAATGGTAAGGTGGTGTTGATGAAAGAAGTATCAACAGCAGGCACTGCTTACAAAATTGAATTGACTGCAGATAGAAAAATAATTGCTGCTGGGGGAGATGACCTGAGTTTTATAACAGTAAAAGTGTTAGATAAAAATGGTAATCTTGTACCGGATGCAGCCAACCTGGTACAGTTTGAAGTAACGGGCGCAGCAAGTATTGCAGGAGTAGATAACGGCAACCAGACCAGTATGGAAAGTTTTAAGGATAACAAACGAAAAGCTTTTAACGGACTATGTTTAGCAGTAATAAAGTCTGGCAACACAAAAGGGAGCATTGGTTTAAAAGCAACAGCAGTTGGGTTACAACCGGCACAAATAAATATTACTGCAAAGTAATAAAGTAGTATAACTCCTGAAACTGATCTCGTCTTTTTAATAAAGCAATTTAGATTTCTGTTAATAGGCCATAATATGAAAAAAATTTATTCAGTTGTTTTACTATTAAGCTTATTGCAGCATCCATATGCACAACAATCTTTAAAAAACAAAGTACTCGTATTTGCTTCTTTCAGAGATAATGGCGAAGACGGGCTTCATTTAGCTTATAGCGAAGATGGATATAAATGGACTGCTTTAAAGGGGGATAGTTCTTTTCTTACGCCAACAGTGAGTAAAGATAAGTTGATGAGAGACCCATGTATTATAAAAGGTGCTGAGGGTTTATTTCATATGGTGTGGACGGTGAGCTGGAAAGACAAAGGAATAGGATATGCAAGTTCAAGAGATCTTGTACATTGGTCGGAGCAACAATTTATCCCGGTGATGCAACATGAGCCCGGTGCGTTAAATTGCTGGGCACCTGAGATCATTTATGATCAAACCAATAATGATTATATGATCTATTGGTCAACCACAATACCTGGCAGGTTTGCCTTTGGTGATACAAGTGGGGATGATAAATACAATCACCGATTATACTATGTAACAACCAGTGATTTTAAAACTTATACTACAGCCAAACTTTTATTCGATCAGCGGGTTAGTGTTATTGATGCTACCATTCAAAAGGATGGAAACAGGTATGTTTTATTTTTAAAAGATGAAACGCTAAAACCTGTACCACAAAAAAATATTCGTACGGCTATTAGTGATAGTCTTAAAACGGGATATGGAAGACCTTCTGCACCCATCAACGGTAACTACTGGGCTGAGGGACCTACCGTTATTAAACTGGATAAAAAATGGATTGTTTATTTTGATAAATATACCGAAGGGAAGTATGGTGCACTAATGTCGACCGATCTGTCAAACTGGAAGGATATTTCTGATGAAATCAGTTTTCCTAAGGGAACAAGACATGGTACTGTTTTTAGTATTTCAAAAACAGAGTTTAGTAAATTTTTTAAATAACTGATGCATATACAGCATATAAAATAGCCGGCATTTGAAAAGTAATACTATTATATTTTGTACAATTTCTTTTTGTTTACAGGCTTGTAGTATAATTGTATGGCAAGGGTCTTTACAGGCGCATTCTTTGCGGCAGATGCTAAATGCAAACATTTATTTAAAAGCATAAATTATAATCAGTATGTTGAAAAATAACCTGCAAAGTATTGGTAAAAAGAATATGATGGCACTTGTTCTTTTCGTATTGTTTCATGTACCGTTATCGGGACAAAATACAACTATACAATATTTATCCGGTACTGATAAAGACAATACAGTTCAATGGGATTTTTTTTGTACAAAAGGGATGAACAGTGGCAAGTGGTCGAAGATCGCCGTGCCTTCTAACTGGGAGCAGCAAAGCTTTGGCGGTTACAGTTATGGCCACGATAAAATAAAAACAGCTGAACAGGGCTTGTACAGGTATTCTTTTAAAGCAGTAAGCCAATGGAAAAATAAAAAAGTTTTTATAGTATTTGAAGGCAGCATGACAGATACCGAAGTAAAAATAAATGGCCGTTCAGCAGGTGCTATTCACCAGGGGGGATTTTACCGTTTTAAATATGATATAACTGCATTACTAAAATGGGGAGCCCATAATTTGCTCGAAGTAAAAGTAAATAAGCAATCGGCCAACGAATCAATCAACAGGGCTGAACGCAATGGTGATTTTTGGGTGCTTGGGGGAATTTACCGACCGGTTTATCTGGAAATAGTTCCCACAGTATTTATTGACAGGGTAGCGGTTGATGCAAAAGCAAATGGCGCATTTAGTGTGGATGTTTTTTCGATGAATTTAAAAGCTGTCAATACGATAGAAGCGCAGGTTCAAAAATTAAACGGGGAAAATGTCGGCACTTCTTTTTCTGTAAAGGCGAATACGGAAAATGAAAAATTGATTCTTAAAAGTCAATTCTCCAATCCTGATTTATGGAACCCCGAGTTTCCGAATTTATACCAGGTAAAAATTTCTATAAAAAATAATGAAACCATAGTTCATACGATCACACAACGTTTTGGTTTTAGAACCGCGGAGTTGCGTTTACATGATGGGTTTTATGTGAATGGAAAGAAAGTAATTTTTAAAGGTGTTTGCCGGCATAGTTCATGGCCTTTAACCGGGCGTACCTTAAGTAAAGAAATAAGCTTGCTGGATATTAACCTGATGAAGGAGATGAATATGAATGCGGTCCGTATGTCGCATTATCCGCCTGACCAGCATTTTTTAGATGCCTGCGATTCCTTAGGTTTATTTGTGTTGGATGAGTTAACGGGCTGGCAGGCAGCCTATGATACTCTTGCAGGAAGAAGACTTGTAAAAGAATTAATAACAAGAGATGTAAATCATCCCTCCATTGTTATTTGGGATAATGGCAATGAAGGCGGGTGGAACAGGGCATTGGACAATGACTACCAATTATACGATCCGCAAAACAGGTTGGTCATTCATCCATGGGAAAAATTTAATGGCACCGATACCAAGCATTATCCTGATTATAATTATGTGGTTAATTCCTCTTTGTATGGGAAAGAGCCTTTTTTTCCTACAGAGTTTATGAACGGTTTGTATGACGGCGGGCACGGGGCTGGTCTTGATGATTTCTGGAATCTTATCTTACAGCATCCTTATGGTGCAGGTGGTTTTTTATGGAGTTTTCATGATGAAGGGATTGTAAGAATGGATAAAGATAGTATCATGGATACGGATGGCAATCATGCGCCTGATGGTATAGTTGGCCCTTACCGGGAGAAAGAGGCAAGCTTTTATACCATCAAAGAAATATGGAGCCCGGTGTATATTAAACAAGCTTCTATATCACCTGGCTTTGATGGTAAATTGGAAATAGAGAACCGTTATCTGTACACCAATCTCAATCAATGTTCCTTTAAATGGAAACTGGCTAAGTTTGCTGCTTTAAACGAAAATGCGGCCCGAGTAGTTGTTGAAACGGGCAATGTAGTTGCTGTATTACCCCCGGGAGATAAAGGAGTACTGCAATTAAATCTGCCCTTATCGTGGAACACAAATGACGTACTTTATCTTACTGCGTATGATTATTATAAAAAAGAAATTTTTACCTGGAGCTGGCCATTAAAATCAGCAGCCTCGGTTGCTAAGCAAATAATTCCATCACCAGCAGGTTCTATGATTGAAACAGCTGCAACGGATAATTATTTTACCGTAAGGGCTGATGGTATCAGTTATTATTTTGATCAGGCAACAGGCCAGCTTTCAAAAGTTGAGAATAGTAAGTCAATCATTTCTTTATCAAACGGCCCAATTGTAAGTGGCGTAAAACATACATTAAAAGAGCTAAAAAAGTATGCAAAGGGAGCACAATATATTGTAGAACCGGTTTACGAAGGAAGCTCGTATTTTAATGTAAAGTGGATATTTACACCTGGCCAGCCGGTGAAACTGGAATATAGTTATTCGCAACGTGGCGAAGCTACTTGTATGGGTATCAGTTTTAATTATCCGGAAGAAAAAATTACAGGAATGAAATGGATGGGGCGTGGCCCGTATCGTGTTTGGAAAAACCGTTTAAAGGGGCAGCAGTTTGGTGTATGGCATAAAGATTACAACAATACCA
>JAYWAU010000391.1:0-3758 GCA_043782265.1 Ferruginibacter sp.
GCTGCCGGCGGTACCATATTTTACTCGGGCTGCAGTACTGCTTTTCAGGGGCCTTTTGAATTGCAACAGGATGTGGATGTTTCTGCGGATGCCACCCTCATTGATTTAGGAAGTGCGCAATACATTTTTAGTGGTTACATGCAAACGCCAGTTAGTATTCAAACAGACCAGGGGCGCTTTATCATCGATTATCTTGATGCAGCAAACGTTATTTTGGGTGCCAGTTATACAAGTGCCTGGCAATCGTTTTTCTTCGGTTCTGGTTCAGGCTGGGTGTTTTATAGCGATACAAGATTAGCTCCGGCCGGAACAAGGAAAATAAGGATAAGATTGCAATCGCAAATGTTTTTTAATGTACCTGCAATTAATGTTTATTTTGATGATATTTCTTTAATTAAATTGAGTGTGGTACCTGTTAAAATAATTTCCTTTACAGGCACCTATAATGCCAATAAAATTAATTTACAATGGACTACAACTAACGAATTAAATTTTTCCAGCTATGAAGTTGAAAGAAGCAGCAATGGCATTCAGTTTACAAAAATTGCAGTTGTTTCAGGCGGCAAAACGACTTACTCTATTAATGATAAAAATATCAACAGTAGCGTAGATAGATATTTTTACCGCTTAAAGATGATAAACACGAATGGCGAATTTTCTTTAAGTACCGTAATACCTGTAAACATCGGGGCTCAGAAAGCGCTTCAGTTATCACCAAACCCTGCTAAAAATTTTATTACAATAAGTGGATTTAAAAAAGAAGGTACTATTACTATTTTTAATGCTAATGGAGCAAGCGTATTATCTAATTCAACCAGGTTACAAACAATTATGATAAATATTTCTTCGCTGCCCAGAGGAATATATTTTATTCGCTGTAGTGATGGAGATACAATTAGTTTTAAAAAACTGGTTGTTGAAAATAAATAATTATTCTTTGCAAATACATTTTTATGTACCGCATTGCTTTAGGCCGGTATGATATGAATCCCTAATTTTATAAAAAAAATCAGATATGAAAAAAATGATAGTTCTTGCTTTGCTTGTCTGCCTTACTACAGGTGCGGTTTTTGCGCAAACACCCACAGGTAAAACGTTAAGGCATGTGGTACTTTTTAAATTTAAAGACAATACAAGTGCTGCTGATATTAAATCTGTAGAAGATGCTTTTCGTCTTTTGCCAGGTAAAATAAATCTTATAAAAGGGTTTGAATGGGGCACCAATAACAGTCCTGAAAAACTGAACGAGGGTTTAACACATTGCTTCTTTTTAACCTTCTTTAGTGAACAAGATCGTGATGATTACCTTGTTCATCCTGCTCACAAAGCATTTGGAGCATTGGTAACTCCTTTTTTGGATAAAGTTGTAGTAACTGATTTTTGGGCCGGAAAATAGTTTATTTAAGAATTTATATTTATTTAGAAATGATCCTGAGTTCTTTAAACTCAATAGATTAATTTAAATCTGGAGGTAATCGCTTTTAATTAACAGCCTTAATTTTTACAGATGATAATTAAAGCAGGGATCGAATTGTCTATTAAATTTCAGGTTTATTTTCTTGTATGCTGCACCCAAAACCTTTTACAACCAACGTCAAATTAAATACATTGCCGTATATTTACTTTCAATCGGGTAAGCTATACTAAAACTATACAACACTGCTAACTCCCCTTAACCTTTTATAACAAAACGTTGTTTACTGTTGGTGTAATTTTAAATATCAAAAAACAAGGAATGAAAAAATCATTAGGGGTACTCTTTTTATTATTATTTAATTTTTATTTTGCCGCCTTGTTTGCCCAAAAAAACAGACAGGTTCAAACCCAGCAAAAGTGCGCCACAATGGATCGTTTGGCTGCTAACTTAAAAAAAGATCCTTTGTTGAAAGCAAGATTTAACCAACAACTTGAAACATTTAACAGCAAGATGGATCAAAAAGCTGCAAAGCAACAAGGTGTTAATAGTGGTGCAGGTATTAAAGAAAATGCAGTTTATACCGTGCCCGTTGTATTCCACATTGTTTTAACGAATCCGGAACTTGTAACTGATGCCCAAATAGCAGCACAGCTAGATCTTTTAAATAAAACTTATTCAGGAACCAATGCAGATGCGGCCAATTTACCGGCATACTTTAAGCCTATTTTTGGTAAATCAAGTATACAATTTTGTCTGGCACAGCGTACACCAGAAGGTGAAGTTACTAATGGTATTGAAAGAATTACTACCACCAAAACTTCTTTTAGTACGGCAGATGAAGGGGTGAAACATATAATCTCGGGTGGTGCGGATATCTGGAATGGTGATAAATATTACAATGTTTGGGTTTGCGCATTAAGTAGCAGTTTATTAGGATATGCCACTTTCCCTAACGATGGACATCCAGAAGAACAGGGAGTTGTTATTGAATACCGATCGCTTCCGGGAGGATCATTTACAAACTATAATGCAGGTAAAACACTTACCCATGAAACAGGGCATTACTTTAACTTATTTCATATTTGGGGTGATGATGGCGGTGCATGTACCGGTACTGACTTTATTGACGATACACCAAACCAGGCTGATGCTACAACAGGGTGCTACAATGGAATACATACAGATAGCTGTACTTCTACTGGTAATGGTATTCTATACCAGGATTATATGGATTACAGTTTTGACCAATGCCTGGTACTATTTACTGCACAACAGGCAGACAGAATGCAAACAGCCCTGTTAACCTACAGGCCATCTTTACTTACATCAGATGGTTGTACTCCCGTTCAACTTAAAACATTGGATGCCCAATTGAAAACAATTGTAACACCTAACCAACGTATTTGTACTAACAACTTTACCCCTGTTGTAACGGTAAAAAACATGGGGGTTCAACCACTTACTTCGCTAACGATAAAAACAGTGATTGATAATGGCACGGCTGTAAATTATAACTGGAGTGGAAGTATTGCTTCTTTAGCGAGTGCGACTGTTACATTAAATGCTGCAACCATCAACCAGGGCAATCATATTGTAAAAATATTTGTAACCAGCCCCAATGGAGGTGTTGATCAGAATAATGCAAATGATACACTTTCCGTAACTGTTCAATATTTTGATGCAGTGTTGGCTGTGAATGAAAGCTTTGAGGGTACTACCTTTCCTCCCCAGGGATGGGATATTGTAAATCAGGATAAATTAATTACATGGCAAAAGGTTACTGGCATTTCAAAAACTGGTAATGCAAGTGTTGTGATGAATAATTTTGATTATTCAGTTACAGATCAGGTAGATTACTTACGCTTGCCGACAATTAACCTGGCTAATGTAGATTCGGCCTTTTTAACCTTCCAGGTAGCAGCATCAACCTATACCCCAACATCAACCGCAGGAAATAACTGGGATACGCTACAGGTATTAATCAGCCAGGATTGTGGCGTAACTTATACAAGCCTTTATAAAAAATGGGGCGCAACGCTTGTAACTACAACTGTTGAGCATACAGATGCATTTGTGCCTGCCAGCAACGAATGGCGTAAAGATTCTATAAACCTTACTTCGTATAGTAGTGCAGGAAAAATTTTACTTGCATTTAAAAATACAAATGGTTTTGAAAATAACATTTACCTGGATGATATTAATTTCAGGACACTCACCATCAATCCAAATTTAAAAGCTGCAGGCTTTTTAGTAACCCCTAATCCGGCAAAGGATAATTTATTAGTACAGTTTTATCCTAACCCTGCAAAATTGAGAAGTGTACAATTGTATAATCTGATGG
>JAYWAU010000392.1:0-10365 GCA_043782265.1 Ferruginibacter sp.
TTTTTGACAATTGCTGTTGTATTAATTATTTCGGCACATTATTACAATTATCGATTGTGCCATCAAAGCAAATGCTCTTCACCACACCATCAACATTAATGCCCTCTAAAATGGTGCATTTCAAATTGTAGCAACAATTTGAAATCTACCCTTCTAAAATACGCTTTGTGTAATTGTTCTATATCATCTACTTTTATGCCTTAAACTTTTTATTATGCAAAGGCTCCTTATTACAGTGTTTATTCTATTTTTATCAGCGCAGGTTGTAAATGCACAGTCAAAAGATGAGTTAAGCATTCGTACTATTTTAGCAGCACAAACCGGCGAATGGAATAAGGGAAACCTGGCTTCTTTTATGAAAGGTTATTGGGAGAGTGATTCACTGATGTTTATTGGCAAAAGTGGCATTACTTATGGCTGGCAAAAAGCATTGGACAATTACAAAAAGGGGTATCCAGATACTGCCGCAATGGGTAAATTAAATTTTGAATTAGTTACAATAAAACGTTTATCTAAAGATTATTTTTTTGTAGTTGGTAAATGGCATTTAACAAGAAGTATTGGCAATATTGGCGGTGCATATACGCTATTGTTTCGTAAAATAAAAAACCAATGGGTTATTGTAACCGATCATAGCAGTTAATATTTTAATCAGTAAACCATCACAATAGGGTATGATAAAAACAATAGATGTAGGGAGATAATTCGACTAATTAATTGTTATCATTTTCATTCACCAATCTCTTTCCAGCCTTTCCATTTCTTTTTTAAATAATAGATAAGGGCTACAAAACTTGCGAGGAACCAAATATAAAAAATTATATTTCCAATAGAAGGCTTGTGTTCAAAAAAAGCAAAGCCAAAATAAATACCAAAACTCATATTAACCAGTAACCAAACCATAGTCATGGAAATGGTTTGCAATATGCGTACTAAAAAATCTCTTACATCTGGCTCCATATTTTTAAAAATCGCTGACTAATAAAGTTCGTGCTTTACTTTGTGATTAAAGAAATTTGTATAACTATTTAATTAATAATTTTTTGAATGCTGCACTATCGCCGTTAAATACGTTGAAATCAACATAAGCATTAATACCATTTACTTGCCCTGTTTCGTTGTGCTGCCAAAAAATCCAGTTGCGCTCTATGTGCGGTTTATCTTTTACCAAATAATGCGCTACCCACAAAGGGTAGTCATCAAACTTATCTCCCAGGAAATTTTTATAAAAAAAGGCGTTGGTATAAATAATGGGTTTTACATGGTAATGCGCTTCAACCAACAGCAGCCATTCCAATATGCCCAATTGTAATTTAGGTATACTTGTTCCATTTACATGCTCTATGTCTAGCACCGGCGGCAAATCTCCGCTGTCAAGATTTACTGTTTCTATAAAATTTTCTGCCTGCGCTTTACCACTTTTAAATGGGATAAAAAAATGGTATGCTCCCCTGGGTATCTCTGCCTTTTTTGCTGCGGCCCAGTTTTTCTTAAACTGATCATCTACATTTTGTATGCCCTCTGTAGCTTTTATAAATCCAAACCCAATTTTTATATTTTTAATCTGCATGGCTTTCACATCTTCCCAGTCAATAGTAGATTGATGTCGGCTAACATCAATGCCGTGTATGGTATAATTTACAGGCATATCAATTCCAAACCCGGGATAGCGTACAAACCTTGGCTTATTTAGAAAATAAAGGCTATAATAAGTTGCAGCTGCAATTGCGAGTAGTGCAATAGAGATGATAATTGTTCTTTTTGCCGGATTTTTCTTTCTTCTTTTTGCCACGATTTTTTAAATGCTGTGCAAAAGTGCATAAAAGTAATAACACTACCTGTTTTATTAGCAGCAATTGTTGTTGTTAAAAAGCTGAATTAGCTTTTTTTTTAACAAGTAAAAGCAATATTAACTTTCCCTCACCGTTAAATTTTCACCCTTTTATAAATCTTACTAAACCCTAAAAGGCATGGTTATAAAAAACAGTCTTCTTTATAAATTTGTGTATTCACTCATAATTATGGTGATTGCTTTAGCCAATACAGCAAAAAGTTTTGCGCAAACCAATGTGGATTCATCAAAGCATATATTATTAGCGTCCTTCAATGTAAAGAATACGCCAAGGTATATTCTTAAAGAGTCTAATGTGCTTTTTCCTGATATCCTTAAAGGAAATGAAGCGTTTTCATCTGACTACATAGCTACGTTTAGCAGTAAAAGAAAGGAATACCTTGTGCGGATGTACACAAAAGGAAAAAAGTTTTTACCTAAAGTAAATACCATTTTAAAAAAATACGATTTGCCTGAGGAGCTGGGTATTTTAATGATATTGGAGTCTGCGTGTAATGCCAATGCCGTTTCAAAAGCGGGTGCTGTTGGCTATTGGCAAATTATGGATGTGGTAGCAAAAGAATATGGTTTAAAATATGTGGAGCAAATGAGTGTTGAAGAGAAGAAAAAGCTGCTACGTTTAAATGCAAAAAAAGCCAATGCAAAGTTTAAGGCGATGGCTAAACAAAAAGATGACCGTAAAAATTTTAATAAATCAACGGCAGTGGCAGCCCGATACCTTAAAGCCCGCAGAGTAAACCTGGACAACAATTGGTTGTTAGTAGTAGCAAGTTATAATTGCGGTGTAGGCAATGTTTGGCATGCTATGGAAAAAAGCGGAAAGCCAAACCCTGATTTTTGGGATATTAAAAAACTTTTACCGGCCGAGACACAGGCGTATGTTATGAACTTTATTACCCTGAATGTTATTTTTCATAATTACGAGAATTTTATAAAAAACACTTTGAATTTTACCCCGGTAGAAATTTTGATACCGGAAAATTTTGAACAAAGCAGCGACGGGCAATTAAGTGATATAGCAAATTAGTTTCGATAGGCGTAATTGAAATCTTTTAAGTGAAAAAAACCGGTATGAAGATGCCGGTTTTTTTCATTTAATAAACGCCTGATGAACTAACTTCGCTACATGCCCAAAATTAATTGGAATGACACTGTTAACCTGGCAAGCAAAATTACTTTCCGCCGATTTTGGAATGGGATTAAAGTGCTTGGTAGTTTTTATGCAAGTAGGTTGTTGCATAAATCCGTGCAATGGGGCTACCCGGTATCTATTTCTTTTGAACCAACCACGAGTTGTAATCTTCGGTGCCCGGAATGTCCAAGTGGGTTAAGGGCTTTTACAAGGCCAACCGGTATGTTGCAAAAAGATTTTTTTACCCGAACCATTGATGAAATTCACCGGGAATTATTGTATCTCATTTTTTATTTTCAGGGTGAGCCTTATTTAAACCCTGATTTTTTAGACATGGTAAAATATGCCGGAAGCAAGGGCATTTATACCGCAACATCTACCAATGCCCATTACCTTACAGACGCTATTGCAAAAAGAACAATTGAAAGTGGCTTAGACAGGTTGATCATTTCTATCGACGGTACCACCCAGGATGTATACCAACAATACAGGGTTGGTGGCAATATTGACAAAGTAATTGAAGGCGCAAAAAATATTGTAAAGTGGAAAAAGGAACTTAACAGCAAGACGCCTTTTGTATTTTTCCAGTTTTTGGTGGTTAAGCCAAATGAACACCAGATTGAAGCCATTAAAAAACTGGCGAAAGAAATTGGTGTGGACGAAGTTCGGTTTAAAACTGCGCAGGTGTATGACTACGAAACAGATCCCAATAAACTGATACCCTCTATTGATAAATTTAGCCGGTATAAAAAAAATGCGGGTGGCGGGTATACTCCAAAAAATAAATTAGCCAACCGGTGCTGGAAAATGCAACATGCCAATGTAATAACCTGGGATGGACTGGTAGTACCGTGTTGCTTTGATAAAGATGCTATGCACCAGTTAGGCAATTTAAAAAATCAATCTTTTAAGGAAGTATGGAATAATGATAATTACAAACAGTTTCGGAGCCAATTGATGAACAGCCGGAAAAATATTGATATTTGTGCTAATTGTAGTGAGGGTGCTTCTGTTTGGAAAGACTAATTTTTTTGACAACACTATTACAATATATCGGATTACTTATTTCATTACATTTTATAATAAACTGTAGTGGCTTGTATTTTGCTTAGTTTATAATATGCCAAACATTACGTTTAACAACCGGTTACGCCAAATCATTTTGATTGGCATAATAATTTTTCTCACAATACTATTTGTGCTTCAATTAAGTATTTTTTTACCCGGCTTATTGGGTGGTATTACATTGTATATTCTTACCCGTAAAGAGTATCAAAAACTAACCCAGCAAAAAAAATGGCATAAAGGGTTAACCGCATTTTTATTCATTCTGGGATCCTTGATAATCATCTCTATTCCTGTATATTTTTCCATCAGAATGGTAACACCCAAAATTAATTCACTAATAAATAGTCAGCATGAGGTAATGCAGGGGCTTAAAATTTTTTCAGATAAGATTGAGTCTTCTTTCGGGCTAAAATTATTTACCGATGAAAATACCAAGTCTATCTCAACCAAAATATCTTCCTTTATTCCCGGGTTATTAAATGGCACACTCAATCTGTTAACCAATTTGCTTATGATGTTTTTTTTGTTGTATTACTTATTGATCAACGGAACTGCCATCGAAAAATATTTAAACCATATCATTCCATTAGAGCCTGAAAATGTAGACAAACTTGCCAGCGAAACTATTTTAATGATCAGGGCCAATGCCATTGGCATTCCTATTATCTGTATTGTGCAAGGTACAGTTGCTGCAATAGGGTATTTAATTTTTGGAGTTAAGGAGTGGGCCATGTGGGGATTTGTAACAGGCGTATTTGCATTTTTTCCGCTGGTAGGCACCATGATTATTTGGGTGCCGTTGGTAATCTACCTTTATTCAACCGGGCAAAACTTTACTGCAACCTGGCTTACATTTTACAGCATTATCATCACAGGGAATGTTGACTACATCACCCGGTTGGGTTTATTAAAAAAGATGGGTAATGTGCACCCCATGGTAACGGTACTGGGAGTAATAGTGGGCCTTAAACTATTTGGGTTTATGGGATTAATATTTGGCCCTTTGCTTATTAGCTATTTTATTATCCTGATAAAAATTTATATCAACGAATTTACCACTACAGAAAATAATAAAGATTCAGTAACATGAGTATAGATAAAGACATTAAACAAGGTAGTTTTAGAAGTGAGTATCAAAGAGCCATGGTTAATTTAATTTTTACTTACCATTGGACTACCGAACAATTGAAACATTTATTTGAAGGGGAAGACCTAACCATGCAGCAATTTAATATATTGCGAATTTTAAGAGGTAGCGAAATTCCTTTATCAACCCTACAAATTAGGGAACGTATGCTGGATAAAATGAGCGATACAAGCCGCATAGTAGACCGGCTGATTTTGAAAGGACTCGTAAAAAAGATAACCTGCAAATCAGATAAACGACTTGTTGATGTAAGCATAACCTCTTCCGGATTAAAAATATTGGATAAACTGGATTTGCATGAAGAGAAAATGGAAAATATTTTAAGATCACTTACAGAAGAAGAAGCCATCACGTTTAATAAATTATTAGATAAAATCCGTCATTCCAATTAATAACTATAATGCAGTATAAATATTTGTTTTTTTTAATTATAAGAAGTATTTTTTTTATCCCTAATGGCAACGCTCAAACCAAACCCGAATTTCGTGGCGTATGGGTAGCCACTGTAGATAATATTGACTGGCCTTCAGCCGGAAATTTTAACAGCGATTCGCAAAAAGTTGAGTTTCTAAAACTACTCGACATGCACCAGCGCAATGGGTTTAACGCCTTAATTGTTCAGGTACGTCCTGCAGCTGATGCTTTTTATCCTTCGCAATTTGAACCCTGGAGCGAATGGCTTACCGGTAAACAAGGACAACCCCCTTATCCCTACTACGATCCACTTGAGTTTATGATAACCGAAACGCACAAACGTGGTATGGCCTTTCATGCCTGGATGAATCCTTACAGGGCTGAGTTTAACCTTGGGGTATCTTCTATTTCGCCCACCCATATTACAAAGCTGCATCCGGAGTGGTTTTTAAATTACGGAGACAAAAAGTATTTCGACCCGGGAAATAAGGCGGTACAGCAATATGTTGCCAATGTAGTTAAAGATGTGGTAAGCAGGTATCCCGTAGATGCCATACATTTTGATGATTATTTTTATCCATACCGCATTGCAGGCCAAGAATTTCCGGATAATGCTACCTATGAGCAGTTTGGTAATGGTTTAAAAAAAGATAACTGGAGAAGAAGTAATACCGATTCCATTATTGCTTTACTTAGCAGGGTTATTAAGGCTGCAAATAAAACCTGCCAGTTTGGAATCAGCCCATTTGGAATTTGGCGCAGTAAAGAGCGTGACCCAATAAACGGAAGTAACACCAATGGAGGCGCAAGTGATTATGATGACTTGTATGCTGATATTTTATTATGGTTAAAAAATGGCTGGATAGATTATGTAGCACCCCAGCTATATTGGGAGTTTAGTCACCGCACTGCCCCGTACAATGTTTTATTAGACTGGTGGAACAATCATACATTCGGCAGGCAATGTTATATTGGATTGGGTATTTACAAAGCAAATACCAATAAAGCATGGAGGGACCCTACCCAGTTAACAAGACAAATTGATGCTTTGCGCAGCAAACCAAATATACAAGGGATGATTTTTTTTAGCAGTAAAAGCTTTGAAAACAATCCGAATGGCTGGAGTGATAGTTTACGATTGCATTATTTTAAAGACCCCGCAACATTGCCTGCAATGGAATGGTTAAAATAATTTTTGCCTTTTAGTTATGCCTACATTGTGGCAGTGTATACTAAAATAAACCCTAATGGATTTTATAATTTTGAATATTATCAGTCCTATTTTCAATAATTGTACATACCTATTTTCTCTACCTTTGTATTGCAGGCTTATTTATTATTAATATTAAATTTATCATATGCCCGGTTTTGAATTTTTTGGAGCAGAAGAACGCAAAGAAGTAAATGATGTGTTGGAAACAGGAATCCTTATGCGGTACGGGTTTGATGGCCCACGCAAAGGCATCTGGAAAGCAAAAGAATTAGAAGAAGCCATTTGCGAAACCTTTGGTTGCAAACACGCCCAATTGGTAAGTAGTGGCACTGCCGCTTTAACCGCAGCAATGAGCGCTTTGGGTATTGGTTATGGTGATGAAATAATTTTACCCGCATTTACATTTGTAGCAAGTTTTGAAGCCGTTCTTTCAGTTGGAGCCATACCTGTTTTGGTTGATGTAGATGATACTTTAACCTTAAACCCAGTTGCGGTTCGAAATGCCATCACCTCCAAAACAAAATGTGTTATGCCCGTACACATGTGCGGCAGTATGGCAGATATGGATGCACTTGTTGCTATCTGTAAAGAACACAACCTGATTTTGCTGGAAGATGCCTGTCAGAGTATTGGTGCTACTTATAAAGGAAAAAAACTAGGTACCATTGGCGATGCCGGTACCTTTAGTTTTGATTTTGTAAAAATGATTACCTGCGCAGAGGGTGGTGTAGTAATGAGCAACAGGGAAGATGTATATATTAATACTGATGGATACAGTGATCATGGACATGACCATAAAGGTGGCTTAGACCGGGGTGCAGACCTTCATCCGTTTATTGGATATAATTTTCGCATCAGCGAATTACATGCTGCAGTGGGCTTGGCTCAAATAAAAAAGTTAGACAATTTTTTAACCTTGCAACGGAACAATAATAAAATGCTACGGCAAATTTTAGCTGCCATTCCTGAAATTTCTTTCAGAAGAGTACCCCATGAGGCCGGTGACAGTTGTAGTTTTTTAAGCTGGTTTTTACCTACTGAAGCAGTTACAAAAGCAGTAGTAGCAGAATTAAAAGCACAGGGAATATTAGCCGGTAATTTTTACTGGTTTGTAAATAACTGGCACTACATCAGTAAATGGGATCATCTTAAAAACGCAGTTACCCTTAACCATTTACATCCTGATTTAAAAGCTGCTGTTATCCATCATGCAAATAAAGATTTTACTGCCAGCGATGCAGTGATGGGACGCTGTATTTCAACCGCCATTAGTTTATTATGGACGCCGGAACAAATAAAGGTGAAAGGAGAACAAATGGTAAACGTGATTAATAAAGTACTAAAGGCTCAGCAGGTAACCGCCTGATAAAATTATAAATAATAGATAAAAGGCTTCTGTAGAAATATAGATGCCTTTTTAAATTTAGTTACTGCGGTGCTTTCCTTCTAACCAATCGCAATCTTCAACACTCCCCATTCTGAACTTAAAAGGAATTTTAGCAATTTTTTCAAATTTTATTTCCTGTTTACAAAAAAATCCCAATTGGGTTGAGTAATAATTGGCCGATAATAACGGTTGAGGGTTAACCGGTGTAGCAACATTTTTAATTATTGAAAGCATTGCCGGCATTGGCTTTACGGGTACCTGCAAAAGAATCAAATCCCCCTTTTGTTGTGGCAAATGTTGCGAAAACATTTTCGGTGCAACAAAAATCATGCAGAAAAATAAAATTTTAGCTTTTTTATACACTTTTCGAGTTTCAATGTATGTAAATTTACGACTTTATTACACTATCAGTTTGCTTTGTTTAACTGTTTTACCTGGTGGTTAGCCGCCTTTACCAGTAATTAACTTCAATGTAGCCTCGCTTCAATTAAAGTTCCCCTCTGGTAGAAAAGTAAAAGAGAGTGAGCTGCTACGGCGGACAGGCTACAAAGATTTAGCCATGTAAAGCAACTGCTGGTAATAACATGATTATTTACAAAAAACAATCAATCACTTTAAGGGATTGAAAAAATAGATATGGCATTAAGTCAGGGATTATACCAAAGACAATTACAAAAATTATCACCTCAGCAAATTCAGTTAATGAAATTGTTGCAGGTACCAACAGCATTGCTCGAAGAACGCATTAAAGAAGAGCTGGAAGAAAATCCTGCATTGGAAACAGGTGAAGAAGAGGAAGCCGAAGAATTTGAGAACGATGTTACCGAAGAATTTGAAACACCGGCTGATGATTTTGAACCCGATGGCAGTCAGGATGAATATGAAAGTATCGACATAAGTGACTACGTGCAGGATGGAGATGATGATATTGCTGATTATAAAATGCGGGACGAAAATTATCCTGAGCAGGATGACAGTAAAGTAATTCCACATAAAGTAGAAACAGGTTTTAATGAATTAATGCTGGAGCAGCTGGGACAACTTAGTTTGGATGAACACAGGCAAAGTGTGGCAGAGCAAATTATTGGCAACCTTGATGATGACGGCTATTTACGAAGAGATATAAGTGCCATTGTTGATGACCTTGCCTTTAGACAAAATATTATTACAGATGAAGAAGAAATCAGTCAGCTGGTTTTACAGATTCAACAGTTTGACCCACCAGGGGTTTGCGCAAGAAACCTGCAGGAATGCTTGCTGATACAACTTGAAAGAAATGTGCACCAGGGCAAGCATATTGAAATGGCAATTAAAGTATTGGATAAATATTTTGAAGAGTTTACGAAAAAGCATTACGAAAAAATTCAACGGGGATTAAATATTACTGACGACCAGTTAAGAGAAATCATTAATCAGATTATAAAATTGAACCCTAAGCCGGGTGGCAGTGTGGGTGAAAATAGTAAAGGTGAAGCATATGTGATACCGGATTTTTTTATAATAAACAATGCCGGTAAATTAGAGCTTACCCTCAACAGCAGAAATGCACCGGACCTGCGTATCAGCGAAGGTTATCGGGATATGTTAAAAGATTATGACAAGGGTACAAAAAAAGATAAAAGACAGAAAGAAGCGGTTCTTTTTATTAAACAAAAAATTGATTCTGCCAAATGGTTTATCGATGCCATTAAGCAACGCCAACATACTTTGTTAAGTTCGATGGAAGCCATTATGAATTACCAGTATGAGTTTTTTGTAACCGGAGATGAGACAGAATTGAGGCCGATGATATTGAAAGATATTGCCGAAAAAACAAATCTTGATATCAGTACCATCAGCCGTGTTGCCAATAGTAAATTTGTACAGACAGAATTTGGCACCTACCGCTTAAAGTTCTTCTTTAGTGAAAGTTTACAGACAGATAGTGGTGAAGAAGTAAGTACTAGAGAAGTGAAAAAAATTCTGAGTAATTTAATAGAAGGTGAAAGTAAAAAACGCCCGCTAAGTGATGAACGCTTAACAGAACTGTTACAGGAAAAAGGGTATAATATCGCCAGAAGAACTGTTGCCAAATACAGGGAACAATTAAATGTACCTGTGGCAAGATTAAGAAAAGAACTATAACCTTCCCTTTTTTATAAAAGAAATAAAA
>JAYWAU010000393.1:0-3735 GCA_043782265.1 Ferruginibacter sp.
GCAATTAGGTACATTGGCAAGAAAAGATATTGAGGAATTTTTAGGTAGTAAAGTATTTCTAGAGTTGTTTGTAAAAGTGAGGCCAAAATGGAGGGATAACGAAATGCAGTTGAAGGAATACGGTTATTAATGGATAATTAGTTAATGGATAATTAGAAAATGGATAATTGAAAATATAATAGTGGATAATTTTTCTGAACAAAATATTCTTGTGGCTGAATTATTACAACTAAAAAATTATCAATTATCAATTAAATTAGAGGATATGAGTTTTACAGTAGCAATAGTAGGCAGGCCGAATGTAGGCAAAAGTACTTTTTTTAACAGGATGTTAGAAGAACGGAAAGCCATTGTAGATGACGTTAGCGGCGTAACCCGTGATCGCCAGTATGGCATCGCTGATTGGAATGGCAAATCATTTAATGTAATTGATACAGGTGGTTTTGTACCAAAAAGCCAGGATATTTTTGAGCGGGAAATCCGTAAGCAGGTATTGATTGCTGTAGAAGAAGCAGATGCCATTATTTTTATGGTGGATGTTGCCACAGGCATAACTGACCTGGATGAAGCCATGACACAGATGTTGCGCAAAACAACTAAACCCGTTTTTTTGGTGGTGAACAAAGTTGACAACCACGACAGGTTATTGGAAGCATCTGAATTTTATAGTCTTGGTTTTGATAAGATACATTTTTTATCTTCTATAAGCGGAACAGGAACCGGCGATTTGTTAGATGAAATAACGGATCTGATAGTAGAAGAGGCGGAGGAGGAAGAAAAGAATTTACCCAAATTTGCCATTATCGGCCAACCCAATGTTGGTAAGTCATCCTTACTAAATGCTTTAACAGGGCAGGAGCGTACCATTGTAAGTGAGATAGCCGGCACCACAAGAGATACCATTCATACCCATTACAATTTATTCAACAAAGAATTTGTTTTAATAGATACAGCAGGTATTAGGCGCAAGGCCAAAGTAAATGAAGACCTGGAGTTTTACTCAGTGATAAGGGCGATTAAAGCGGTGGATGAAGCAGATGTTTGTCTATTGTTGCTGGATGCTGAAAAGGGTATAGCCGCACAGGATCTTTCGATATTTGCTATGGCCGTCAAAAAGGGAAAAGGAATAGTTGTGTTGGTAAATAAATGGGATGTAATGCCCAAAGAAACCAATACAGCCCGTGATTATGAAATAGAGTTGAAGAAAAGGTTTGCACCATTTAGCGACTTGCCAATCCTCTTTATTTCGGCTCTTGAAAAAACAAGAATTTTTAAAGCAATGGAACTGGCACTGGAAGTATACGATAACCGTAAACAAAAAATAGCCACTTCCAAGCTAAATGATAAAATGCTTAAAGCGGTAGAAGCCTATCATCCTCCTGTAGTGAGGGGCAATCAGGTGAAAATAAAATATGTAACTCAATTACCAGTAGTAGTTCCATCATTTGCTTTTTTCTGTAACTACCCGGATGATGTTAAAACACCTTATAAAAACTACCTTGAAAACCAGTTGCGTTTAAATTTTAAATTTACGGGAGTACCGGTAAGAATATTTTTTAGAAAGAAATAAATTTTTTTTCATGTATAATTTTGTAGAAAAGATTGCGTTTATGTGAACGTAATTATTTAATGTTAAATATTATTTGACTATTACAATAAAGATTCTATATTTGCACCGAAATTTTAAAACAAAAAAACAATACAATGAAAAAATTAATTGCTATTCTTGCCGTTACAGTGTCAATGACAGCTTGTAACAATGGTTCTAATGAAACTACTGCTGCATCTGCTGCTGATTCTGCTAAAGCTGCTACTGCTACTGCTGATTCTGCCGCAAAAGCCGCTGCTGCTACAGTTGATACTGCTAATAAAATGGTAAGTAACGTTACTGATAGCGCCAATAAAATGGTAAGTAAAGTTGCTGACAGCGCAAGCAAAATGGTAGATAAAGCTGCTGATAAAATGGTTGATAAAGCTAAAGAAGGCGCTGACAAAATGAAAGCTGGTGCTGATAAAATGGTTGATAAAGCTAAAGAAGCTGTAAAACATTAAGCTTTAAAATATTAAATAAAACCTCCTGAATATTCAGGAGGTTTTTTATTTAATCACATAATATAATTTAAAGTATACCATTGAAATATAACAAGCGTACCAAATTATTGATGGGTGCTTATATCAGTTGAAATATGTTGGGCGGTTGTTTGCAGCACAGCTGATTGCTTCCTGGTATTTTTTTTCAAAACTACGTAACAGATTATCAGCAGAAGTAAAATAAGTATGATAGCGAAGTAAGTATATGGCTGATCTTTTAGCCTGCGTTTTTCTTTTCTTTTTTTGTTTTTAGCAATCTGCTTATTAAGATCGTTGTTCAACTGGTCCACATATACCTGCAGGTCTTTTACCGGCTTAAAATTCTGCAATCCTTCTACTGCATCATTAATAAAAGGATCGTCTGCCATGCTTTTCTCAATATCATGGCCCTTTGCCTGAGACAGTTGCTGACTCAGGTAATCCATCAATTGCTGGTTGTCAATATCCTTATTACTATTGGATAATATGTCCTTTAAATCATTGTTCATTTTGTTGCAAACGCTCCAGCATTATTTTTAAATTTCTTTTTCCGTTTTGGATATTACTTTTTACCTGTAATAAACTGTAACCCGTTTGTTCTGTAATTTCATGGTAACTTTTTTTATGCAGGTAAAACAAAGTTACGCATTGTTGTTGCTCTGCATTCAATTGTTGCAAAGCCAGCTCCATCTGGCCAAGCACCATATCTTTTGCTTCAAATTCCTTTTTATTAATTGATTCATCTGGAGTAGTTAATAGTTGTTCATTGATCTCAACGGCATGTTTTCCTTTATCCCTTAACTTCATAAGGCAATGGTTTTTGGCCACCATGTACACCCAGCTTTTAAAATAATCAACTCTGTATTTGTGTAATTCTGTTATTGCTTTTAAAAAAACCTGTTGTACACTATCTTTTGCTTCTTCTTCATTTTTCAAATATTTCATACAAACACCCAATAACAATAATGTGTAGCGCTGCAATAAAATACCCAGCCACTCATTGTTTTTATCTGCATAAAATTTGTTTAGCAGTTCGTTGTCTTCTATATGTTTGTATTTGTCCGGGTTCAAAGTTGTCAGGTATACTGATTAGATGTAAACGTACTTAAATTCCATAATTTCAGACAGGATTTACCTTTAAAAAATTGATAGGGAGCTAGCAAAATAACAAATCTCAGGTGAATAATTATATTGAGAAAGTTTCATAAATGAAATAATAGCTGTTCATAATAATCCATGATATTCCCTCAAATAGAAAAAATATTAAGTAAAATTAATCAGAGAATAAAAAGTCAAATACTCCTGTTACCATCAAAATTTTCCAATTCTTTCGATACTGAATTTAGGAAAGTAGAACCCAACGCACCATCAATAATCCGATGATCGTAACTCAGTGAAATGTACATCATGTGGCGGATAGCAATGCTATCACCCTGGGGTGTTTCAATTACCATTGGTCTTTTCTTAATTGCACCCACGGCCATAATAGCCACCTGAGGCTGATTAATAATTGGTGTGCCCATGATGCTTCCAAAAGTGCCCACATTGGTTAATGTAAAAGTGCCACCTGTTGTGTCATCGGGCCTAAGTTTCCCTGTTCTTGCAGCATTGGCAAGACCATTTACCTTTTTGGTTAATCCAACCAAATTTAACTGGTCGGCGTTT
>JAYWAU010000394.1:0-10347 GCA_043782265.1 Ferruginibacter sp.
GGGCCATTATTTTTAGCAGATACTACTATTAATTTTAATCCTACAGCAGCAGAGTTAGCAGAAATAACATTACTCACAGCCAAAATGGTGAAGCAATTAAATATTGTTCCCCGCATTGCAATGCTTTCCTATTCAAACTTTGGCAGTAGCAATTCGCCGGAAGCCAACCTCGTTAGGCAGGCGAGAGAATTAGTAAAAGAAAAAGATCCAACCCTTGTTTGCGACGGAGAGATGCAGGGCATCCTTGCTTTTAATAAAGAAATTTTAAAAGACAATTATCCCTTTACAGAATTATTAGATGGGGAAGTAAATACCTTAATTTTTCCTAACCTCGCAGCCGGTAATATTGCTTATAATTTACTGCAGGAAGTGGGTGGTGCCGACTCCATCGGACCAATACTGCTGGGGTTGAAAAAGCCAGTTCATGTATTGCAGTTAGGAAGTTCCATACGTTCTATTTTTAATGTGGTTTTGATAGCCGTGGTTGATGCGCAAATGAAAAGCGCAAGCGATACCCGGGAAGCTATCAATAATAGCAAGTGGTGGAAAAAATTTAAAAGAAAGTCGCATAATATCTAAAGTATTGATGGTTTACAAAAGTTTAGTGTATCTTTTTTTACACTGAAAGTGCATTAACATAAAGAAAAGTATCAAAATCAAATTTATCTTCGTTGTAAACATCAGAAAGCAATAAGCACATAATAATAAAATAATAATGACTTTTTTCACCTATTTCGGCCGGTATTTATTGATGATAAAAGGGATGTTTACAAAACCCGAGAATTATAAAATGTATTGGAAAGAGTTTATGCACCAATGCAATGATATTGGTATAGGTTCTTTGGGTATTGTGTCAATCATTTCTGTATTTATTGGTGCTGTAAGTGCAGTGCAAACATCTTATCAGTTAGTAAGCCCTATCATACCACCAGAAACCATTGCACAAATTGTAAGGGATACTGTTATACTTGAGTTTGCACCCACACTGGTCTGCATTGTATTAGCTGGTGTAATAGGCAGTAAAATTGCAAGCGAACTTGGTAACATGCGGGTAAGCGAACAAATAGATGCATTGGAAATTATGGGTATCAACACAAAAGCCTATTTAATAATGCCAAAAATTGCTGCTGCATTGCTCACAATTCCGTTATTGGTTGTTATCTCAATGGTGTTAGGTATTTGGGGTGGAAGGCTTGCCGGGGTTGCATCTGGCATCTTATCTGCCGATACATTCGACCGTGGATTATTGCTAAATTTTCTTCCCTATAACGTAACTTTTGCCCTCATCAAATCATACACGTTTGCTTTTATCATTAGCAGTATTCCTGCTTATTATGGTTATTATGTAAAAGGTGGTGCGCTTGAAATTGGCCGAAGCAGTACAAAAAGTGTAGTGGTAAGTTGTGTAATGCTTTTATTTGCCGACTACGTGTTAACGCAGGTGTTATTAACCCATTAATTTCCGCATATACTAACATGATTGAATTTAAAAATATCAAAAAAAGCTTTGGTGAGAAAGTAGTATTGAATGATGTGAGCCACATAATGGAAACCGGCAAATGCAACCTTATTATTGGTACCAGCGGAAGTGGCAAAACAGTTTTACAAAAATGTCTGGTAGGTTTATTTGAGCCTGATGGTGGGGAAATTATATATGACGGCACCAATTTTACCGACATGGATAGTGAACACCGGAAATTATTGCGTCAGCAGATAGGTATGTTGTTTCAGGGATCTGCCTTGTTTGATAGTATGACGGTGGAACAGAACGTAATGTTTCCCCTTGATATGTTTGCTAAAATGAATAATAGTGAAAAACAAAAACGTGTAAACGAAGTGCTGGACAGGGTAAACCTTGAAGGAGCCAACAAAAAATTTCCAGCAGAAATCAGTGGCGGTATGAAGAAAAGGGTTGGCATTGCCCGGGCCATTGTGCTAAACCCTAAATATCTTTTTTGCGATGAACCCAACTCGGGACTTGATCCACAGACGTCGATGGTGATTGATAAACTCATTCATGAAATCACCAAGGAATTTAATATGACCACGGTGATAAATACGCATGATATGAACAGCGTGATGGAGATTGGTGAAAATATTTTGTACATGTTTGAAGGCCAGAAAGAATGGACCGGTAATAACGAAGAGATCATTTTTTCTAAAAGTGAAAAGCTCAATTCGTTCATCTTTGCCTCTAAATTTTTGCAGGATGCCAAAGACATGCGCATGCTGGAAGCCAAAGGAATTATTGCAGATGACAGAGATATGGATGAGATGCTGAACAATGGAAATGAAATAAAATAAGTCAGGTTCATTAATCAGAACTCAAATGTCTGCTCCCAAAATATTCCTTTTCCACAATAACCCTCTTGCCCTATCTTTGCGAAAATTTAAAATTTTTCATTCCTAATTTTTAATTGATACAATACCATGTCAGTTCTTGTTAACAAAGATTCTAAAATTATTGTACAGGGTTTTACCGGTACAGAAGGTACATTTCATGCCACACAAATGATTGAATACGGTACCAACCTGGTAGGTGGTGTTACACCGGGCAAAGGCGGCAGCACGCATTTAGACAAACCGGTATTTAATACAGTAGCCGATGCGGTTAAAACAACCGGAGCGGATGTAAGTATTATTTTTGTACCTCCGGCGTTTGCAGCGGATGCCATTATGGAATCTGCGGATGCAGGCATTGGGCTGATAGTTTGTATTACAGAAGGTATTCCGGTGCAGGACATGGTGAAAGTGAAAAATTATTTAACCAGTACAAAAGCGAGATTAATCGGGCCAAACTGTCCCGGTGTAATTACAGCCGATGAATGTAAAGTAGGTATTATGCCAGGCTTTATTTTTAAGAAAGGAAGAATTGGTATTGTATCAAAAAGTGGTACCCTAACTTACGAAGCTGCTGACCAGGTGGCTAAAGCAGGTTTGGGTATTTCAACTGCTATCGGTATTGGTGGAGATCCGATCATTGGTACTACCACCAAAGAAGCGGTTGAATTATTTATGAACGATCCGGAAACCGATGCCATTGTTATGATTGGTGAAATTGGCGGCGGCATGGAAGCCGAAGCGGCTAATTATATAAAATCTACAGGCAATAAAAAGCCGGTAGTAGGTTTCATTGCCGGACAAACAGCTCCTCCCGGTCGCCGTATGGGCCATGCCGGTGCCATTGTTGGTGGTGAAGATGATACTGCTTCTGCAAAAATGAAGATAATGGCTGCCTGTGGAATACACGTAGTTGCCAGCCCCGCTGACATTGGAAAAACAATGGCTGAAGCATTGAAAAAATAATTTAACTATTTTGAATAAAAGCAAAAGCCCCGAATTTCTCGGGGCTTTTTGTATATATAGAATCCAAAAGGGGCTACTAAATATTTGGGGCAGTTACTTACTTATGGTATTAAAATGAGTTAATAAATTTTGAAGTTGATTTTAATTTTACTCATTATTCAAATGGTGTGCCCAAAGCTGTTAACCGTACATTATAAAATGTTAAAGAAAATAATTACCCCATTTATGAAATCAAAGCAGTTTTTACATCTGTTTATTGGTGCCGGCGTTAGGCAAGGCTAAACAATGGGTCAGTAACAAATTGTATCTTGTAATTAAAATAAGTTCCTTATGTTTTTAAAGAAATTTTTACTGGTAATATTTACCGGTGTAGCTTTTACCACCATGGCACAAAACACCAACAACTATTTAAAAAACTGGGAAAAAGTAGCAGCCTTTGAAAAGAAGGGTCTCACCAAATCTGCTTTGGAGGAAGTGATGGTGATTTATAATTTGGCCATCAAAGATAACAACGATGCACAGCAGATAAAAACGGCCATGTACCAGGTAAAATACCGCAACATGGTGCAGGAAGACAGCCGGGAAAATAATATTTTTTTTATAGATACGCTCATTGCTAAAGCCAAAGCAGCGGTAAAAAATATTTTACAAAGTATGCAAGCAGAAATGTTCTGGCAATACCTGCAAAACAACCGGTATAAATTTTACGACCGTACCAAACTGGCAGAAGAAAAATCGAAGGACATCAGTACCTGGAGCCTGGATAAACTGAATGCCACCATCAGTAAGTTATACAACGTTTCGCTTGGTAATGATAAGGTATTGCAATCAAAAAAGTTGGACGGCTTTGACCCCATCGTTATTAAAGGAGAAAATACCCGGCAGTTGCGCCCTACCCTATTTGATTTTTTAGCGTTCAGGGCATTGGAGTATTTTATGAACGATGAAAAAGATCTTACCAAACCGGCTTACCAGTTTACCATTAATAATTCAAATGCATTTGCACCGGCAGCAGAATTTGCAACGGCTTCTTTTACCACAAAAGACACCGCATCTTTACATCATAAAGCCATTTTGCTGTTACAGGAAATTTTAAAATTTCATTTAAAAGACAACAAACCCGATGCGTTGCTGGATGCTGATCTGATCAGACTCAACTTCATCAATCAGTATGCAGTTAATGATAACAAGCTCAGTCTCTATGAAGCAGCTTTAAAAAATATTGAAGAAAAATATCCTGCTAACCCGGCGTCGGCGCAGGCCATGTATTTAAGGGCACAGCTATACAATGAACGTGGGCAACAGTTTGAGCCACTCACCAAAACTGCCAATCAATACGAGATAAAAAGAGCGAAAGCATTATGCGAACTGGCAGTTAAAAAATTTCCAAAAAGCGAAGGTGGTATCAATGCACAAAATCTCATCAACCAGATTGTACAACCTGCTTTAAGTCTGCAAACAGAAAAAGTAAATGTTCCAAACCAGCCTTTCAAAACATTGGTTAATTATAAAAATACAAGGGCTGTTTATTTCCGCATCATCAAAACATCCAGGGATGAAATAAAAAAAATGGACAGAAGGGAAGATGATAAATTGTGGAAAGCCATCGTTGCATTAAAGCCCGTTAAAACATGGAGCGTTAGTTTACCCGATCCGCAGGATTACCAGGACCATGCTGTAGAAATAAAAGTAGATGGCCTGGACAATGGCACTTATTTTATCCTGGCCAGCATAGAGGAGAATTTTTCTTTACAAAAAAACATCATCGCCAAACAACTCACCTGGGTAAGCAATATCAGTTATATAAAAAATAATAAGAACGAGTATTATGTTCTGAACAGGGACAATGGACAACCCTATAACAATGCCACCGTGCAGGTTTGGGAAACAAAATACAATTATGCCAAAAGTGAAAATGAAGAAGTAAAGGCGGAGAATTATACCACCGATAAAAATGGTCTGTTCAAATTAAAACAATCAAAAGAGTATAGAAATATTTTGTTTCAAATTAAGTCAACAGGGGATGAACTTTTTTTAGACGAGAACAATTACAATACTTATTACAACAGTCACGAACAACCACTGCAAGCAAAACCCATAACATTCCTTTTCACAGATCGTTCCATTTACCGGCCCGGACAAACAGTTTATTTTAAAGGTATTGTTCTGCAAAAAGGAACCAAAGCAAATGAATCGAATACTCTTCCGGCATTCAATACAAGCCTGCAATTAAAAGATGCCAACAATCAAAAACTAACAGAACTAAAAATGGTCACCAATGAATTTGGTTCCTATCATGGTTCTTTTAAATTACCCGAAGGTTCATTAAACGGTCAGTTTAGTCTGTATGATACCGCAACAAAGGCATCGCAATATTTTAGCGTGGAAGAATACAAACGGCCTAAGTTTTTTGTAGAAGTGCAAAAGCCAAAAGGTACCTATCGTTTGCTGGATAGCATTACAGTTACCGGCACAGCCAAAGCCTACGCAGGTAATAATATTGATGGTGCAAAAGTTACCTACAGGGTGGTCCGTAAAGTGCGTTATCCTGTATGGTTTGGCTGGGGAGGCTATATCCGAAAAGGTGGCCGTATTGGTTACCCCATGGGAAATAGTGAAGAAGTAGAAATAACCAACGGCGATGCAATAACTGGTGCAGACGGCAGTTTCAATATTAGCTTTAAAGCATTGCCGGATGAAAGCGTTGATAAAAAAAGCCAGCCTACATTTTATTACGAGGTAAGTGCAGACATCACCGATCTGAATGGTGAAACAAGAAGCGGCAACACTTCTGTAGCGGTAGCTTACCAGATGTTGCAACTGGAAATTAATATGCCGGACAGGCTATCTGCTGACAGCCTGAAAAAAATCTCTATAAAAAGTACCAACTTAAACGACATTGAAGAAAAGACCACGGCAACTGTTACCATACAGCAATTAAAAACGCCGGCTAAAATTTTCAGGGAAAGATACTGGGATCAGCCCGATCAGTTTATAATGAGCCGGGATGAGTACTATGGTTATTTCCCTTATGATGTGTACAAGAATGAAAACGAAGTAAAGAACTATGAAGCTGGCGATAAGGTTTTTGAAAAGACAGACAGCACGAATCGTGAATGGTCAATAGTGAATGGTCAATTTTCGGCAGGTTGGTACAAGATTGTAGCAACTACAAAAGACAAATATGGTGAAGTGGTGAGAACAGAAAAATATATTCAACTCTACAGCAATAAATCGATGGAGCCTTCCTTCACTCCACTTGAGATCATTGCTGATAAAAACAATGCGGAACCGGGGCAAAAAATTAATTACAGCATTAAAACGGGCTTTCAGAATATCTGGCTGATACACACACTGAGCAAGATAGATGATGTCAATAATACCAGTTACCAGACGATCAGATCAGCCCAGCCATTTAAAAATGAAATTACGGTAAATGAGACCGATCGTGGAGGCATGGCATTGAGTTATGCATTTGTGCAGCATAACCGGGTGTACAAAGGCAATGAAGGTTTTGATATTCCCTGGAACAACAAAGAACTGACCATTGATTACGCCACCTTCCGGGATAAATTATTGCCCGGCAGTGAAGAAAAATGGAAGGTAAAAATCAGTGGAAACAAAGGAGAAAAAGTAGCAGCAGAAATGTTGGTGAGTATGTATGATGCCAGCCTTGACCAGTTTAAACCACATGGCTGGAGTGCATTCAATATATGGCCAACTTTATACAATACAATTAGCTGGACTGAGAATGGGTTTGAAGCTATTAATTCAGAAGAGTATAACAGGAAGGAAAGTGATTACGTAAGTCCGCTGGCAAAATCTTATGATCATTTTTTATTTATCAATGGCAATTATTATGGCATGAATGAAGTTGTTGTTGTTGGATATGGAACTCAGAAAAAAAGATCTCTTACAGGTAGTGTAAGCAGTATGAGTGAAAGGGCATTAATTGCACCACCAGAAGTTAATCAAATTAAATTCAGCGCACCAAAAATTGTAAAAGATGAAGAGGGAAATGCAGATAAAAATATTGAAGCCGACTCAACATCTATAATACGAATAAGCAATAAACCACAAACAGAAAACCAACCTCAGATTCGAAAAAACTTTAACGAAACAGCTTTCTTCTTTCCTGATTTAAAAACAGATGCAGAAGGCAATGTTGAATTTTCATTCACCATGCCGGAAGCATTAACCCAATGGAAGCTGATGACCTTTGCCCATACCAAAACATTGGCAAGCGGCTATGCAGAAAAAACAACGGTAACACAAAAACCATTGATGGTGCAACCCAATGCACCCCGCTTTTTAAGAGAAGGCGACCGCATAGAGTTCAGTGCTAAAATTGTAAACCTGAGTGATAAGGAACTAACCGGCACCACTCAATTGGAACTGTTGGATGCAGCTACCAACAAACCCGTAGATGGCTGGTTCAAGAATATTTTTCCAACACAATATTTCACAGTAGCAGCAGGGCAAAGCTCCGCCGTAAAATTCCCGATAGAAATACCATTCAACTTCAACTCAGCAATGACGTACCGCATAATAGCGAAGTCAACAAATACAAGTGATTCAAAGGATAGCAGCAAAAAAGCAAACTCGACAAATTACCCCCCGGAACATGGTCCGGATCTTTTATCGGGAGGGGATGGGGGCAGCTCCTCCTTCTCCGATGGCGAAGAAATGGCGCTGCCTGTTTTAACCAACCGCATGCTGGTGACGGAATCAATGCCCATCAATCTGCGCAACGAAACAATCAAGCATTTTACATTTGAAAAACTGTTAACCAGTGGCAGCAGTCAGGCTATTACCAATCATGCATTAACGGTGGAGTACACTTCCAACCCGGCATGGTATGCTGTACAGGCCCTGCCTTATTTAATGGAGTATCCTTATGAATGTGCAGAGCAAACTTTCAACCGGTATTATGCAAATATCCTGGCCACATATGTAAGCAACAGCCTGCCAAAAATTAAAACTGTTTTTGAAAAATGGCGTACCGCAGATACAGCAGCATTACTGAGCAACCTTCAAAAAAATGTAGCGCTAAAATCCGCTTTGTTGCAGGAAACGCCCTGGGTACTGGATGCACAAAATGAAAGCCAGCAAAAGAAAAATATTGCCCTGTTGTTTGACATGGTAAAGATGAGCAACGAAACCGACAAAGCCATCACCCAACTAAAAGACATGCAAAGCAGCAACGGCGGTTTTGTATGGTTCAAGGGTGGCCCGGATGACCGTTACATTACGCAATACATCGTCACCGGTATCGGCCATTTAAAAAAACTGAATGCCTTGTCAGGCAATAATGCCGGCCAGTTAAAAGACATCATGGGCATTGTAAATAAAGCGCTGCCTTATCTTGATAAAAAGATAAAAGAGGAATATGATTATTTAATTAAGCACAAAGTTGATTTGAATAAGAATAATCTGAGTAGCACAACCATTCAATATTTGTATATGCGTAGCTTTTTTTTAGAAATAGAGCCTGACAAATCCATCGGTACTGCTTTTGGATATTACCTTAAACAAGCTGAAAAATTCTGGCCAGCTCAAACTAAGTATATGCAGGCAATGATTGCAATATCTTTTCATAAAATCTTTCCATCCATAAAAGGCAATAAATTAAAAGATACGCCCAAGGAAATCATCAAATCCCTAAAAGAAAATGCCATCAACAAAGAAGAGCTTGGCGTGTACTGGAAAGAATGGACCACCGGCGGTTACTACTGGTACCAGGCCCCCATAGAAAGCCAGGCCATGATGATAGAAGCCTTTACAGACATTGATAAAAATACCGCAACAGTCGACGACCTTAAAACATGGCTGCTAAAACAAAAACAAACCCAAAACTGGAAAACCACCAAAGCCACTGCTGAAGCCTGCTATGCCCTTTTACTGAATGGTAGCAATTGGTTAAATGCAGAAAAAGAAGTAAGCATTCATTTGGGGAGTACAGTAATAAAAAGCACAGATGATAAAACAGAAACCGGTACAGGCTATTTCAAAAAAACAATTGAAATTGAAAAAATAAAACCGGAGATGGGGGGAATTACAGTAACAATTCAGCCAGCTAACAATTCAGCAATACAACCATCAACATCTTGGGGTTCGGTTTACTGGCAATATTTTGAAGACCTTGATAAAATAACATCCGCAGCTACGCCACTTCAACTAACAAAAAGATTATTTGTTGAAAAAAATACAGACAAAGGGCCGGTTTTACAAGCAGTAGCCGATGGTGCAGAGCTAAAAGTTGGCGATAAAGTAAAGGTTCGCATTGAGCTGAAGGTTGACAGGGACATGGAATATGTGCACATGAAAGACATGCGGGCAGCCTGCATGGAACCCACGAATGTGATCAGCGGATACAAGTACCAGGGTGGCCTTGGCTATTATGAAAGTACCAAAGATGCCAGCACCAATTTCTTTTTCGGCTGGCTGCCAAGGGGAACTTATGTATTTGAATACCCGCTGTTTTTAACCCACGCCGGTAACTTCAGCAATGGCATCACCAGCATTCAATGTATGTATGCGCCGGAATTTTCAAGCCATAGTGAGGGTATCAGGGTGAATGTGGAATAGCCTCCTCCGCCCCCTGAAGGGGGAGCTGGCGCAAAAAGAACGAACAGATTTTAGTTTTGCAACAATCCACGGTTTTGAATCTATTATGGAAGAATTTTAAAAAGATAAGACAAAAAAAAGGCAATAAATCAGCAAAACTGGCTCCGAACAGAAAAATTATCCATTATCCATTAAAAAATTATCCATTAAACCCTTACCTTTGCAGCCCCGTAGACAATTGTATACGGAATTAAACAATTTTTTAAACTATAAACAAGGGAAAATGAACAACTACGAATTGATGGTGATTTTTACCCCGGTGCTGTCTGAAGAGGAATTTAAAGCCGCTCAGAAAAAATTCGAAGCAATTGTTACTGACAATGGCGGCGAAGTTTTGCACACCAATCCCTGGGGATTAAAATCACTGGCCTATCCTATTGCCAAAAAGACCACTGGTCTTTACTGGGTAATGGA
>JAYWAU010000395.1:0-3723 GCA_043782265.1 Ferruginibacter sp.
AGCTCTGCTACAAGGTCGTGCCGTAATACCATTGGGTAGGCTTTGTCGCCGTTGTAACAGGTAATGATTTGCTCTATACTCCCGTTCTCATCGAAGTCGCTTACATACATGCTTACTGGTTTGTGTTCGCTGCATTTAAAACGGCTGTTTAACCCGTGGTTGCCTGCTATTATATCATCGTAGCCATCGCCGTTTACATCTGCTATTACCAACCGGTTCCACCAGCCATTGCTGTTTTCTAAACCGGCTGCTTGGGTTATTTCTTTTAATTGTTTGCCGTTTTCATTGTGGAAGATTCTTACCGGCATGTATTCGCCGGTTACTGCTAAATCAGGTTTACCGTCTTTGTCATAATCAAACCATTTGGCATCCGTTATCATACCGGCTTCTTTTAATGCCGGAGCTATCTGTGCTGTTACATCCGTAAAGATGCCTTTGCCATTGTTTTGCAATACATAGCCTTTGCACGGTAGTCCATACTGGAAGGGTTTTAAACGTATCCCTACAAATAAATCCTGGTCCCCATCTCCATCATAGTCTGCTGCTGTTACGCAGGAGGCACTTTCAAAAATCGTGGCGGAGGGCAGCAGTTGTGGTGATTTGGTGAAGTTGCCTTTACCGTCATTGATATACAGCCGGCTGATTAATTGGGTGGAGTTGGCAGAGAACTCGTTACCGCCGCTGCACACAAACAAATCTTTATCACCGTCACCGTCTGCATCAAAAAATAAACAGTCCGTGTCTTCGCTGCCTTTATCCTGTTCCAGTAAATTTTCGTTGCTCTTCTTAAATCTTCCTTCGCTGCTTTGTATGTATAATGCCCCCGGCTGGTCCTTTGCTCCGCAGATGTAAAAGTCTTCTAATCCATCGCCGTTTACATCCCCTTTGGACATTCTCGGCCCTTCGGTCGACAGCATATGAAAGATGAGTTTGTCTCTGTCAAAGTCTACAAAGTCATTTTCCTTGTGTACAAAGTCTATCCCGTAATTATCCATGCTTGCTGTGAAAAGCGTTGGGGGTTGATGGTTGATGGTTGATGGTTGTGGATGAACCAATGCATCTTTTTGTTTTACGGTGATCGTTTGGTTGGGTGTTGCATCTTTTATTATCTGCTCTCTGCCATCGTTCCATTTTACAACTACAGAATCTATCTTCCCCGTTTTGCCTAACCCAAAGTTTAAACGGCTGTCTACTGTTGACTCAAAGCCTCTCATCGGCATCTCTTCCTGGTAGGCTATCGTATTGTTGTAATGTACCGTTACGCTGGTGCCGATGCCAAAACGGTTTTTGCCTTCTCCTTCCAGTATTACTTTTAAAAACTTATTCTCCGGATGTTGTTGTACACTTTGATTCCGGTACACAAACGCAGGCATGTTTACATTATTTACTACTAAATCCAAATCCCCATCGTTATCAAGGTCCGCATACGCTGAACCGTTGCTGAAACCTGGCTGGTCTAATCCCCACTCCTTAGCCTTATTCGTAAATGTTAAGTCCCCATTGTTACTGTAAGCATAGTTCGATAACGCATTCGAGGGCATTAAATCTATTAACTTTTTATAGGCACTTTTATCCTTATCCTTATCCTTACTGGTCATGATGCCATTCATTACCTCATAGTTAGAAATATACTGAATGTAATCTTCGTTGGTTAAGTCTTTATAAATACCATTGGCAATAAAAATATCTTTAAAGCCATCATTGTTTAAATCGGTAATTAATGCGCCCCAACTCCAGTCCGTGGCATGTACACCCGCAAGGCGGCCGATATCACTAAAAGTATTGTTGCCATTGTTTAACTGAAGCATATTTCGGGTGAACTGGTTCCAGTAATCATATTTAAGATCGAGCTTGTATTTATCCCAGTTTTCAAACGTTGTATTCACTTTAATGCGAGCTTCCTGCTCCGGTAACATTTCGGTTACAAAAATATCGGGATGACCATCATTATTAATATCGCCCATATCTGCACCCATGGAGGCATTGCTGATACTATGCATTTGGCTTTCTAACGTTTCAGTAAATGTGCCGTTCTTGTTATTGATGTACAAATAATCCCTTTCAAAAAAATCATTGGATACATAAATATCCTGCCAGCCATCACTGTTTACATCACCCACTGTAACGCCCAATCCAAAACCAATAACACTGCCATAAATACCTGCCGCTGCACTAACATCTGTAAAATGATTTCCATCATTGCGAAATAGTTTATGTCCGCCCATTGAGTCTCTTACATTGCGTTCGTTTTGCTGCAGGTTAAAACTTCCTATGGCTTTAAAGGAATTGTTTAAGAGAAATAAATCAAGGTCGCCATCATGATCGTAATCAAAAAAAGCAGCATGGGTTGAATAGCCTTTATCTGCAAGACCATATTCTTCTGCTTTTTCAGTAAAAGTGTTATTGCCATTATTGATATATAATTCGTTTTGTTTATTATCTCCTTTTATATCACCGCTGTTACAAACATAAATATCCAAAAAACCATCTCCGTTTACATCTGCCATACTTACACCTGTTGACCATTTTGCTTTCTTTAATATTCCGGATGTGGCTGTAATGTCTTCAAATTTAAAATTGCCTTTGTTTAAAAAGAGTCGGTTAGGCAACATATTGGCCGTAAAAAAAACATCAACCAACCCATCATTATTTATATCCCCCAAGGCAACTCCACAGCCATTGTAAAAATTACGATAAGTAAAAATGTTAAACTGGTCATCAACCGGCAATTGATTAATAAAATTAATGCCGGTTGAATCTGCACTTAACTGATCAAAAAGTTTGGGTTCTTTTTTTTCATTATGTCCGCAGGCGGTAATTAAAAAAATTACCGGCAAAATATAAAAGAAGTATTTACTAATCTGCTTCACTACATTGTAATTTAAAAACTTACTTAATGCCATTTTGTTTTTTTAGCTTTTCCTCAATTGTCAAATCAGTAAAATCTGCTTTTACAATCATATCATCAAACCTGCCTACAGTTATTCTTCTGTTACCGTCTACTTTTACATAAACGGTTCCTTTTGCTTTTTCTGTAATTGCTATAAAATCATTACCGCCAGGGTACCATTTTTTGAATAAACGAACAACATCCGGCAACAAGGTGTCTGCAAACTGCGTCTTATTCCATGGTGCCCATCCATTGTATTGAAAAGTTACCCGCATGTTTACAATTTTGTTATCTACAAAATCAGGATAAAAATTCATACTTGCAGGAAACTTTAATGCAGAATCAATTTTATACAACACCATTGTATTATTGGTTCCATCAGAAATAATTCCCTTCTTATTCAATTCCCAGCAATACCCGTAAAAATTTTTACTGGTCATGCCAAAATTGATTCCCAGAAATAGGCTATCTACTCTTGTTCCTTTAGCCAGTTCTTTTTTAACCAATTTATTGTATTGATCCATTCCTGAAGAGGAGCAACTTGCAACGCCGGTTATAACCCCTATTGCTAATAAATAAATATAAAATCTTCTATTAATTGTCATCATATGTTATTGAAATATTTTTAGGTTTTCGTTATTTCTTGCAACAATCACAAGATTCTTATTTTTACTTTTTATAGTAATAATATCTCTTACAGCTCCTTTAATGAAAAAGCCGGATTGATTAGTAGGTACAGTTGTAAAGTTACCTTTTCCATCACCTTTTAACAGTAAGCCATAACTGGCATCGTAAATACCTGCCTCCGGTTTGCTCTGGTAAAAATTACCACC
>JAYWAU010000396.1:0-3722 GCA_043782265.1 Ferruginibacter sp.
CTGTTCAATAACAAAAACCGTACACCATTTTAGCTATTCACATTGTGTGTATATTTGTTTGGCAACACAGGTTTTTTCACAAACTCACGTTAGGCGTCAGCATAAACAGCATTCCGTTCATAGACAAATTTTTAAAGTGACATCAATGAAATTACCAGAACCAATAAGCAGAACTTTTACAGGATTAATTGCAGACATTGAAAAAGGACAAATTAAAATTCCACAATTTCAAAGAGAGTTCGTCTGGGATATAAAAAAATCTTCCAAATTGTTAGACAGTATTATTAAAGGTTATCCAATCGGAACTTTTATATTTTGGAAAACAAAAGAGCGTTTGCGTTCAGTAAGAAATTTAGGAAACGCAAAATTGCCTGACCCTATTGATGGAGATTTCACAGATTTTGTTTTAGACGGACAACAGAGATTAACAAGTTTATTCGCAACATTGAAGGGTTTGAAGATTGAAAGAGAAGTAGGCAAAATAGAACATTATGATGAAATGTTTATTAACCTTGACGCATCAGAAGACGAAGAAATAGTTGTAATTAGTAAGGAAAATCTTGATGAAACTGCACTTATCAGATTGACCGACCTCATTTATGGCCCTTTGACCTTGCTATTTAATTTCGATGAAAAATATCACTCTAAACTTCAAGACTATAAAACAAGAATTGAAGCATACAATTATTCCATTATCTTAATTAGAGATGCCCCTTTAGAAATTGCAACAGAAATTTTCACAAGAATTAATGAAGGAGGAAAACCGTTAACTGTTTTTGAAATAATGGTTGCAAAAACATTTGATGCAGACAAAGATTTTGACCTTGCCGAAAAATATAACGAACTAATTGAAGATTTAGCGGAAATGGACTACGAAACTATTTCCGATGCCACCGTTTTACAAACTGTTTCTATTCTTTTAGAAAAAGAGTGTACAAAAAAAGCCATTCTAAGGCTGAACAAAAAGAAATTTATTGATATTTGGGAGGATGCAGTTGATGCAATTGAAAGAACTGTTGATTATTTTAAAAGTTATTATCGTATTCCTGTTTCAAAACTTCTTCCTTATAATACTTTGGTTGTTCCTTTTGCTTATTTTTTCTATCAACACAAGGATAAACCAACAGGTGAAAAACAAAAATACTTGCAGGATTTCTTTTGGAGGGTATCACTTGGTACCCGATATTCATCAGGTGTTGAAAGTAAGCTGTCACAGGATATAAAAAGAATCGATAGTATCTTAAAATTAAAGCTGCCAAAATACGATTGGGCAATTGATACATCTGCAGAATTTATTAAAGAGCATGGATGGTTTAGTGCAGGCAGAAGTTATATAAAATCCTTGCTTTGTATTTACGCACATCAAGAACCAAAATCTTTTATTGACGGCTCAAAAGTTAATATCCATAATGGTTATTTAAAAATAGCAAGCAGTAGGAATTATCACCACTTTTTCCCAAAAGCATATTTAGAAAAGAAAATTGGTGATTGGGATGACAGATATTTTTGGGCAAATCACATTTTAAATATTACAATTGTTGATGATTATTTGAATAAAAGAGAAATAGGTGCAAAAGCTCCCTCTGTTTACATGAGTAAATTTCAGAAACATAATCCTGAGATTGATGAAACAATGAAAACTCATTTAATTAATGACCTGGAAGCATTTGGCATTTGGGAGGACGACTATGAAACCTTTATAAATAGTCGAGCTAAAGCATTGAGTAAAGAAATTCGAAAAAGAATAATTGTTCAAGACATTGACAGGACAATGGAAGCAGAAATATCACATGACGATGAAGAAAATGAACTATCGTGACAATGCCGAACGCCTAACAAAAGGTTTTGTGCAATTGGGGCATGACGTTGAAACAATCATCGGCAGTGCATATCCAAGCTTTGGTTTCGGCGGAAGGAATTCTGTTGGGCATTGGTTCTAAATTTCGGCTTTTAGTTATAAATTTAGCTTCAGTTACGGGCGGACAGTTGGTCAATTCCCCAACTGCACAAAGCCTCGACCGTAATGTGCAAGCGGTGCGACCGTTCACTATTCGGCAGACCGTTGACATTCATCTTTAGTTTTTCAAAGTGTTTTAATTCTGGTCTGCTTCTTTGCCTCGACACATTTTAGCACTTTCGCTGGACACATAACCTTGACACAAAAGAGCTAAAATTTTGCAGACGCTTCTTAGGACACGGCGCTATTTTCTTTCCCGTTCTAAAAATTCTTTTGCGTTGACTTTAAATTCATCGAAGGAAGTAAACTGTTTATCAATTGTATTTGTAAGTCTTGACCTATCTTTTCGAGGTAGTTTTTCAAAATCTTCATTTACGACCCAACCCCTAAAGTTCAGTTTTTGCATCCTGTATTCTAAGCAACTTATTGTAGCCAGCCTCGCCTTAAAAGCATCTTTGACACCAAATAAATAAACAGGATGACCGTTTGGAGAAAATGAATAGTCAGCTTCCAAGTCATCCCTGTTTGGTATTGGCATAACTTTTTTCTGTGGCTTAAATTCTTGCAAATCTTTGGTTATAAAATCGTCAAGCATTTCGTAAAAGAGATTTTCAATCACTTCTCTTTTAAAATATCTCATACTGCCAATTTTTGCATAAGCCTGTGTTATGTGCATTATGTCAGTATAAATAGTTTCCGGTTTGGTATCTAAACAAATGTTACCTTCTTCTTCAGACAAACTATTTTCCAGTAAGATTCTTTGTAAAATTGATTCTTTGTTTTCGCTATCAATATCATAAGTGTAGGACAACCGTTGAAGTGTTAAGCCAAAATCACAAAGTGTGTATTTATCGTTTTCCTTCTGTTTAATAAAAATATCAACCATATCGCCATCTTCATGGTAGATAGGAAGCAATAACTGATAAATACCAGGTCTCTTCTCCTTTATAGAGACTCTGCCATTAAAATCAGATTTTATATATGTTAAAATATTTTCCATTGCTTACAATTAAAAAAGTTCTATTTGACCAGTTGGAGGAGGGAAATACTTCTTCCTGTGCTCTGGTGTAATATTTACATATTTTGCATAGAACTGAATAGCATCCTCTAAGGTCGAATATTCCTCTGTCTTTTGAATATGTTTTTCAACTTTTATGCCATTATTAATATCGTCTGCTGTTGTTGTGTGTATATGAAAAAATGAATGATGTGGAACTCCAATCACTTCACCATGAAGACCATTGCACCGCAATAAGCAAATTTTGCCTTTTTCTTCTTTTGGAATATATACAAGCCCAATCGAAAAGTTTTCCTGAAAAAAAGTATTTTGGGAAATAAATCCACTAAACTCATACTGTCCATCAGTGGACACCATACCAAACACCTTTTTATAGCTTCCCCGACTGATTCCTGAATCTTTGGGAGCTTCAATTATTGTCTTTGGGCAGACAATCAAATCCTGTATAAAAAGGTCTGTGTACATCAATATCAAGTATAATAGAATCATAAACATACAAAATTTTATATTCCCAAGCATAAGCACCACACATTTACAAAGGCACACAAGCCCAGACACAGAAGCAAACCTTTGTAAAAGAGTGTTGCTTGCAGACGCTTCCAAAACCCCTCGACACAATTAAAACCATTTCGTTTGACAAATCCGCCAGCACATTACATGGGGTTTGCCAAAATGGGGGCGGACGGAAGCCGTGTTTCAACTTTTGTTTTTCAATTTGGCTTCATATCCAGCAGGACGTTATTAATT
>JAYWAU010000397.1:0-3703 GCA_043782265.1 Ferruginibacter sp.
TTCCTTTACCACCAACAATAACAGTATTGTCTTTGTCTATTGTTATTGAGGTAGCCTGGCCAAGAGATGTTAATTCAACACCTTCTAATTTGTTGCCCAATTCTTCGCTGATAACAGTACCGCCGGTTAAAACAGCAAGGTCAGTCAACATTTCTTTTCTTCTGTCGCCAAAGCCTGGTGCTTTTACTGCAGCCACTTTAATAGTACCACGCAATTTATTCACAACCAATGTTGCCAATGCTTCGCCATCTAAGTCTTCTGCAATAATCATCAGTGGGCGACCACTTTGTGCTACTTTTTCTAAAATAGTCAGGATGTCTTTCATGGCAGAAATCTTTTTATCATAAATTAAGATAAAAGGATTTTGCAATTCAGCCTGCATTTTTTCGCTGTTGGTAACAAAATAGGGAGAGATATATCCTCTGTCGAATTGCATACCTTCTACCACATCAACTGTAGTGTCTGTACCTTTCGCTTCTTCAACAGTAATAACACCTTCTTTACCAACCTTAGCCATTGCCTGTGCAATCAGCTTACCAATTTCATTATCATTGTTAGCAGAGATTGTAGCCACCTGCTCAATCATTTTGCTGTTGTTACCAACATCTTTTTTCTGGGCTACAAGGCTTTCCACTACTGATCTTACAGCTTTATCTATACCACGTTTCAAATCCATTGGGTTTGCACCTGCAGCAACCATCTTCAAACCTTCGCTGATAATACTTTGAGCCAATACAGTTGCAGTTGTAGTACCATCACCTGCAAGATCTGCGGTTTTAGAAGCTACTTCTTTAACCATTTGTGCTCCCATATTTTCAATCGGGTCTTCCAGTTCAATTTCTTTTGCAACTGTAACACCATCTTTGGTTACCTGTGGTGCGCCAAATTTTTTCTCAATAACCACGTTGCGGCCTTTTGGTCCAAGTGTTACTTTAACTGCATTAGCCAAAGTATCCACGCCCTTTTTCATTTTGTTGCGGGCTTCTATATCGAAGAATATCATTTTTGCCATAAAAAATTGCTCCTGTCCCCGAAAGGACCAAAACCTGCGGAGCTTACCAGGTTTTTATTTTTTGAAAATGTAACAATATTAAAAGAACTTTTTTCTCCCCTTAGGGGATGGGGGTTATACAATTGCCAGTATATCACTTTCCCTCATTATCAGGTATTCAACACCTTCAAAAGTAATTTCAGTACCGGAATATTTACCGTATAAAACAGCATCTCCTGCTTTTACAGTAACTGGTTCATCTTTTTTACCCGGTCCGGCAGCTACTACTATACCACGTTGTGGTTTTTCTTTTGCTGTATCCGGAATAATAATGCCCCCTGCAGATTTTTCTTCCGCAGCTGCTGGTTTCACAATCACCCTGTCATGCAAGGGTGTAATGCTTAACTTCTTAGCCATAATAGTATTGATTTTTGATTGTTTAAATTAAATGCCCTTGTTAAATGTTGGGCAAAGATGGTACACCAATTTTATACCAAATCATATAATTGGCATACTTGTCAGTAAATAGTCAAATAATGGCAGACATTTTTTCATTAACTAAATGTTTGTTCGCCAGATAATTACTATTAGTGTCAATAAGGCAATCTATTTAATTCAGCTAAATTATTAATGATAAATTACCGAACTGTCCGCTGCCAAGTTTTAATCCCTTAAATTTGCCATCCAAATAAAGTTCTTTTAGAATGATTAGCAGAAGAAATATCCGCGTTAAAGTAATGCAAAGCCTGTATACGTTAGATAGTATGGGCAACGATGTAAATCCTACAGAAGCAGTAAGGCTTTTAAGAAAGCAGATTGATCAAAGTCGCTGCCTGTTTGTTTACCTTGTTTACTTTTTAAGTGAAGTAGCCCGATATGCAGAAAAAGATGCACTAAAAAAAGCCTCCAAACATTTACCTACCCAACAAGATCTTAATATTAATACCAAAATAACGGGCAATGAATTGTTGTGGAAAATTGTGGAAGAACAAAGTTATGTTGCGGCCTGTGGCGAAACCAAACCACAATTGCTAATTGAGGAAGAATTGCTAAAAAAGACTTACCAGGCCCTTGCGCTTTCGGAGGAATACACTGATTATATTGGTTTACAAAACAGGGATAAAAAAGGAGAAAAAGATATTCTTGAATTTATTTTTACCAATCTGATGCTGCCAAATGAGCACTTCATTAGTCATGTAGAGGAGCATTTTATTAACTGGGATGATGATGCTGAAATGATGAATGTTCTGATGCTTAATTTTTTACAAAAGCCGGGCAGTTATAACTTTAATGAATTTGTAAGCAAAGAAAAATGGGATTTTGCCAAAGGTCTTTTAGAAACTACCATTGATAAGAAAGAAGTGAGTATGGAATTGCTAAAACCTAAATTAAAAAACTGGGATGCAGACCGTATAGCTTCGCTGGATTTGATTATTATTGAAATGGGAATATCTGAATTTTTATTTTTTGAAACCATTCCTACAAGAGTAACCATCAATGAATATATTGATCTTGCAAAAGATTACAGCACACCACAAAGCGGACAATTTATTAATGGTATTTTAGATAATATTCATAAAGAACTTACTGCTGAAGGAAAGATTAATAAGAAGACTTTTAAAAACAGTACGCTTTAAAATATACATTTGCAAAAAAGAAGGAATGAAAAAAATTAGTTTATTTATAATTGTTGCCACAACCTTTGTTTGTTGCAATGTTAAAAGAAAAGATAAGGTTGCAGATGGAACTGCTACTATGGCGGAGATGGCAGCACAGGATAGTACTACCGTACAACTGATAGATAGCCTGTATAATTTTGGTACTGTTACTGAAGGCGAAAAAGTAACATACAATTTTAGGTTTAAGAATACCGGCAATAAACCATTAATTATAACCAATACAACTGCAAGTTGTGGTTGTACCGTACCTGAAAAACCTGAAAAACCAATTCTTCCCGGAGAAACTGCTTTTATAAAAGTAGTATTCAACAGTAAAGGAAAAGCAGGAATGAATAACAAAACAATAACGGTAACTTCAAATGCCCGTCCGGAATTTCCGCAGCTTCTATTGAACGGCGAAGTTGTTCCGGCAAAATAAATAAAATTTTAATCTTTAATAATCAATTCAACAAACATGCAACTATTAAGTATTTTTTTAATGATGGATCCTCAGGGAAAAGGCAGCAGTAGTTTTTCGTTAATTTTTATGGGACTGATGATATTGGTTTTCTGGATGTTCATGATCAGGCCGCAGGCAAAAAAAGCAAAACAACAAAAAACATTTATTGCCGATTTAAAAAAGGGTGATAAAGTGGTAACGATTGCCGGCATACATGGCACAATCAATAAAGTAAATGAAGATGGTACTTTAAGCCTGGAAGTTAGTCCGGGTAGCTATCTTAAAATTGAAAAAAGTACCATTAGTTTGGAAATGTCGGCTGCAATAAATAAGGCTGCCACAGAAACTAAAGCATAACTAATTTTTATTAAATACATTTGACCGGTTGTTTATAGCAACCGGTTTTTTTATTTCTAAAAAGAGGTAGTTTTAAATTACAGCTATGATAAAAATTGGCATCACAGGTGGTATTGGTAGCGGAAAAAGTACCGTAGCAAATGTATTTGAAGTACTTGGTATACCTGTTTATTATGCAGATGATGCAGCTAAAAAATTAATGAATGAAGATGCGGCCTTAAAGGAAAAACTTATTGC
>JAYWAU010000398.1:0-3702 GCA_043782265.1 Ferruginibacter sp.
AGCGGCTATGTGCAGGACAATGTCAATTTTGTAAACAGCAAAAGATCTATTTCGCTGCAGGGCGGTGTACGCTACAATTACAATTCGCTGAACAAAGAATTTTTAGTAAGTCCACGGGCACAGGTTAGTGTTAAACCTAACTGGAAAAAAGATATGGTGTTTAAACTGGCTGCCGGCATTTACGACCAGCCCCCTTTTTACCGTGAATTAAGAAGGTATGATGGTACACTCAATACGGCCATCAAGTCACAAAAAAGTTACCAGGTGGTGGCCGGGATGGATTATAATTTCATCTCGGGCGACAGGCCTTTTCGCATTACCACTGAAGCCTACTATAAAAATTTGTGGGATGTAATTCCGTATGATATTGACAATGTCCGCATCCGTTACGCAGGAGAAAACAATGCCAAAGCTTATGCCTACGGAATAGAAACAAGGTTGTACGGCGAACTGGTAAAAGATGCAGAAAGCTGGTTAAGCATTGGCCTTATGAGAACCAAAGAAAATATTGACGGTGATCATTACTACAATTACCTGAATGCCGCTGGAGAAACCATTACATCAAAAACGCAGGACCAGGTGCCGGTTGACAGCATACGCCAGGATGTAGGATGGGTAAGGCGCCCCACCGACAGGCTGATTACCATCGGTTTGTTTTTGCAGGATTATTTAGCCACCAATAAAAATTTTAAAGTGCATTTGAATATGATCTATGGCAGCAATATGCCTTACAATATTCCCAACAGCACCCGTTACCGCAATGCGCTTATTATTGATCCTTACCTGCGGGTTGACATTGGTTTTAGCGCCTTATTGTTAAGCGAAAAAAATAATCGCAGGAGCCACAGTCCGTTTAAAAATTTTGAAAATATCTGGGCCAGTTTTGAAGTTTTTAATTTAATTGACCGTGCCAACACCATCAGTTACCAGTTGATAAAAGATTTCTCCAACACCGTGTACAGCATCCCCAACAGGTTAACGCCAAGGTTAGTTAATTTTAAAATTGTGGGAAGATTTTAAAGTTAACTTGCTGTATGTAGATAAAACTTTCCCATCCACTTAGAAAGCACTGTGACGTGTATCATAACTGGCAGCCATAGAGTTCCTCCCTGTATTGGTAAGCTAACACTGTGAAACTCTTCAGGAAGGCTTCAATGCCTGCCCGTTTTTTAATTGGTCATTAATTATTGTCGAAATAAAAAAATATTAGCTACATTAGGAATGCAGAAACCTTCTTTATCGTGATAAGCTGCTATATCTATACAATTTAAAATTTACCTTAAACTCTAACCAACTTACATTTTATGAAAAATAGTATTACAAATTCCGGCGTATCTTTTAGTGAAAAAAATTATTTGGAATCAGAAAATCGCCGGCACTTTATAAAAAAAGCAATGACATCTTTTGCGGGTGTTTTAATTGCACCATCCCTCTTCGCATCTCATCCTGAAAATTATCATATCCCACAAAAACATTATTCGGATCCATATCCAGATCCATCAATCGTAATATTGGATGAACGTTTTGTAAAGTATGTCCAGTTCAATGCTGCAGTTGAACGCTTATGGACCGGTGCACGTTGGGCGGAAGGTCCGGTTTGGTTTGGTGATGGCAGGTATTTGTTATTTAGTGATATCCCAAACAATGTCATTCTAAGATGGACCGAAGAGACGGGAGAAGTAAGCAAATTTAGAAATCCTTCAAATTATACAAATGGCAATACAAGAGATCGCCAGGGCCGGTTGATTTCTTGTGAACATGATTCCCGCCGGGTTACCAGAACGGAGCTTGATGGAACTATCACTACATTATTGGAAAATTACCAGGGCAAGAAATTAAATGCACCCAATGACGTTGTTGTACACTCCAATGGAAGTATCTGGTTTACTGATCCTGGTTATGGTATCATATCTTATTATGAAGGACATGTTGACAAATTTGAATTACCAACCAATGTTTATCGGCTTGACCCATCAACCCGTGAGGTTACAGTAGTGGCAGGTGATTTTGCTAGGCCCAACGGAATATGTTTTTCTCTCGATGAAAAATTATTGTACATCGCTGATACGGGACAGCCTGCAGATAAGCCACATCCGATAAGAGTATTTGATGTTGTCAACGGCAAAAAATTAGAAAATGGACGGCTATTTTGTGATATGGGCAAGGGGCTTGCAGACGGGATTCGTTGTGACACCGATGGAAATATTTGGGCTGCTGCAGGGTGGGTTGGCAAGGATTATGATGGGGTACACGTTTTTGCAACAGATGGAAAACTGATAGGTAAGATATTGCTGCCAGAGCCTTGTGCAAATGTATGTTTCGGTGGTGCAAAACGCAACAGGTTATTCATGACTGCGAGCCAATCCATTTACTCACTTTATGTAAATATACAAGGTGCACAGATACTATAAAGGCTAAATGAAAATAAATTTTTTTTCGGTTAAGCCTTCCTGAAAAAAGCTGAAAGCCTTACTGCAAGCGCATTTTAAAAATAACTCAAATTAGTTTTAGGCGTCAAGGTCAGCACGGTTTCATAAATGAGTTTGATGGTATTTTCAACATCACTTTTATGAATCATTTCTACCGTGGTGTGCATGTAGCGCAGCGGCATAGAGATCAGCACACTCGGGCAGCCATCGTTGGCATAGGCAAATGCATCTGTGTCGGTACCGGTGCTCCGGCTTACCGTATGCAACTGAACGGGTATTTTATTTTTAGCAGCTACCGCCTGCACTACATCCAATAATTTATTGTGTACCGCCGGGCCAAAAGTTAAGCTGGGACCTTTACCACAAACCGTATCGCCCTGTATAATTTTACTGATCATGGGCGTAGAGGTATCATGCGTTACATCTGTAATGATAGCGATATTCGGCTTAATTCTGCGGGCAATCATTTCAGCCCCCCGCAGGCCAATCTCTTCCTGCACTGCATTTACTATATAGAGGCCAAAGGGTAATTTCTTTTTATTTTGTTGCAATAACCTGGCAACTTCCGCAATCATAAAACCACCCACACGGTTATCAAATGCACGGCCAATGATGCTATCGTAGGCCAGCTCTTCATAGTTAGCCTCGTAGGTGGCAACAGCGCCAATGTGAATACCGAGATCTTCCACTTCTTTTTTAGTACGGGCACCACAGTCTAAAAATAAATTGTCCACTTTAGGTTGTGGCTCTTTGCTGTCGGCACTTGCCATTCTTGTGTGTATGGCCGGCCATCCAAACACTGCTTTTACAATGCCTTTCTTTCCATGCACCAATACCCTCATAGAAGGCGCAATCTGGTGATCAACACCTCCATTGCGTTTAAGGTAAATAAATCCTTCAGGAGAAATGTAATTTACAAACCAGCTAATTTCATCGGCATGTGCTTCTATCACTACTTTAAAAGAAGCTGTGGGGTTAATAACCGCCACGGCTGTGCCATAAGGATCGGTAAAAAAAGTATCGGTGTAAGGTTTCACATAATCTAACCACATCTTTTGACCACTGCTTTCAAAACCTGTGGGAGAAGGATTGTTGATATAATTTTTCAGGAACGTGTAAGACTGATCCGTTAGAATACTTTTTGGAGCTTTTGATTTTGCTGTTGCTTTTGCCTTTGCCATTAAAATATTTTTTTTACAAATTAACTAAATACTTGCCATAGTTGAGTGTATTAAACATGTTGGAGAAATTAAACGGGAGAACAATACACTTT
>JAYWAU010000399.1:0-3694 GCA_043782265.1 Ferruginibacter sp.
GAAAACTGCAAACAATTGAAACGGAGAAGCCGGTTACCATTGCAAAAGGCGCCATCAATTATCAGTTTTCTTTAGATGGTCAGGGCGTAGCCTTATTAAAATTTACCTGGTAATTATTGCTGAATAAAAACAGGTAGAATCGCATCACTAAACTTATTTTTGCATCCAGAAAAATATATTGTGCCGTCAGGCACATTATGTGGGTAGAAAAAATATTGCAAAAAAATTGTGCATACAAGGGGAATGATTCCGAAGGATGATTTCCCGAAAAATATATTTGAAGATGAACATTAAAGCAAAAGCATTTTTATTTGATTTGAATGGAACCGTAATTGATGATATGCCTTACCATGCAGAAGCCTGGCGCAATATTTTGAACAATGATCTGGGTGCGAATTTTACAAAGGATGAAGTAAAGGTGCAGATGTACGGTAAAAATGAAGAAGTATTAACCCGCTTTTTTGGGGAAGGTCATTTTACGATGGAGCGAATGAATGAATTATCAATTGAAAAAGAAAAACGGTACCAGGAAGCGTATCTTCCGAAACTGGCTTTAATTGATGGGCTGAAAGAATTTTTAGAAAAGGCAAAAGCAGCCGGAATAATAATGGCGATCGGTTCCGCAGCCATTCCTTTCAACATTGATTTTGTGCTGGATAATCTGCAGTTGCGGGAATATTTTCCGGTGGTAGTAAGTGCACACGATGTTACCATAAGCAAGCCGCATCCCGAAACTTTTTTGCAATGCGCTGCCGCACTGAACATAGATCCAAAAGATTGCATTGTTTTTGAAGACGCTCCCAAAGGCGTGGAAAGCGCTCTGAATGCGGGTATGCAGACCTTCGTATTAACAACAACTCATCCTAAAGAAGATTTTGAACAATACGACAATGTGATTGGTTTTGGTGCTGATTACAATGGGCTACTTATTGGCTAACCAATCAGTTGGATTTAAATGCAACCATCTGATTAATCTGCTTGTCATTTAAAAAACAATTGTATGCGTCCATTACTTTTCATCTTGTTAATTGTGGCAGCATTTTATGCCTGCAAAAAAAGTACGGTACAGGGCGATTCGGTAGAGATCTATCTGCTAAAAAATTTTCAACCTGTACCAGGCAAATGCCAGGTGGATGCTGCTACAGCAGTGTTGTAGGACAGCGCCATTGTTTTAGACAGTGATATTATTACTTACTCAATGTCAGACTACAGGTTCACACTCAAGTTTGCAGCCATGCAGAAAATTGAAGTATTAAGCGATGGAACACCGTTTGCAGTAACAGTAGATAAGCAGTTGATTTACCATGGTATGTTCAAACCAAATTTTTCAAGTTCCTTCTGCGATCAATCTATCAGAATGGCTGTTGATTGGTTAGCAGGAAACAGCATAGTTTTAAGCCTCGGTTATACCAGCCCTTCATCCGTAACAACCGTCAACGACCAGCGAAACAATTCGAAATTAATCGCTACGCTTCAACATCAGGGCAAACTGCATTTGCAGATAAGCTGGTCATCAAATTGTCAATCAACTTTTCTCCCGGTTCTAACTTCGATAAATTGTCGGGTGCGTACCTGAAAAATTATTAATTATTAATTATTAATTATTAATTTTTAATTCTTCCTTTAATTCTTCTTCTAATTCTTCCCAAAAAATCACTCATCCTTCTTTATTTCCTTTCATCACAATAGTGTACAAGCTGCTACACCACTCATCTTGCTAAATTGTTAATTCATCCAAAATTGGCTTTTAGCCCTGTAACTTTTTAGATTGCTTTGCGTACAATAAGTCAATCAGAACAATCAAAAATTACTATAATGACAAAACTAACATGTATAATTTTGGCCGCACTGCTGCTGGTGGCTGCCAAACCAATGGCTCAAACCACTGCAAAAATTAATGGAAAAGTAACAGATAACAATAATAAACCACTGCAATCTGTTACAGTATCCTTACTACAGGCTAAGGATAGCAGCCTTGTAAAAGCGGCTGTAACTGCCGCTGATGGAGGGTATGATTTTATTTCAAAAAAAGAAGGCAGTTTCCTTCTAAGCTACTCATTGATAGGATTCGAAAATAAGTATTCTGAATTATTTACTATTAAGGCAGGAGAAAGTTTTACAGTAAAGAATATTTTGCTACAGCCGGGCACTAATAAATTGCAAGGGGTAACTGTTGTAACTAAAAAACCTATGATTGAAGTAAAGGCCGACAAAACAGTGTTTAATGTAGAAGCAAGTATCAATGCAACCGGAAGCAATGCGTTGGAACTGTTACAGAAAAGCCCGGGTATGCAGGTTGATAACAATGAAAATATAAGTATGAAAGGTAAAACAGGTGTAAAGGTATATGTAGATGGAAAGATGATGCAGTTGGACACCAAAGAACTTGCAGCCTATTTAAAAAGCATCAATAGCAGCGATGTGGAAGCCATTGAAATGATAAGTAACCCCAGTGCAAAATACGATGCAAGCGGAAATGCAGGCATTGTAAATATTCGGCTAAAAAAGAATAAAAAATTTGGCACCAATGGCAGTACTAACCTTGGTTTTGTTGAGGGAGTTACGCCTAAAGGGAATGGTTCAGTTAACTTAAATTACCGCGATAAAAAAATTAACCTCTTTGGTAATGCAGGTGTCAACATTGGTATGTATGAAAATACGTTACTGTTGTACCGGATACAAAAAGATACCCTTTATGATCAAAACAGTGTTAACCGAAGTAACAATACAAACTTCAATATGAAAGGTGGGGCCGATTTTTTTATTGATAATAAAAATACCATCGGTGTAATGGCTACCGGTAATTTTAGTGATGGTACCTGGACAAGTGAAAGTAACACCCCTATTTATTATCATCCCACCGGTGTATTTATTAAAAAGCTACAAGCCTTTAATACAGTACCAGGAAAACGCACCAACGCTAACTTTAATTTAAATTACCGGTATATAGATACAAGTGGTACAGAAATAAATTTTGATGCAGACTATGGTTTATTTAGAGGCACAGGAAATAGTTACCAGCCCAATCATTATTATGATTATCACGATGTATTACTCTACAGTATTATTAATAGAAATTACACGCCTACTGATATTGATATTTACACAGCTAAACTGGATATTGAGCAAAAACTTGGTAAAGGAAAACTGGGTTATGGTGCTAAAATGTCTTTTGTAACTACAAAAAATACTTTTGATTTTTTTAATGATAACACAGCAGGCATACCCGTAAAAGTTGACGCAAAAAGTAATAGTTTTAAGTATAAAGAAAATGTAAATGCAGCCTATGCCAATTATCAGCAGGAGTTAAATGCCAAATGGAGTATACAGGCTGGTGTACGAATGGAACAAACGAACAGTGAAGGAGATTTAACAAGAGCAGATGGTGTAGTACAGGCGGATAATACAGTAAAGAAAGATTACCTCGATTTTTTTCCCAGTGCTGCTGTTACCTGGAACCTGCATAAAAATCATACATTGAATCTTACTTACAGTCGCAGAATTGACAGACCGACTTACCAGGATTTAAACCCGTTTGAAAATAAACTCGATGAACTGACGTATGAAAAAGGTAATGCATTTCTACGCCCCCAATACACGGATAATATTGAGTTAACGCATACATTTATGGGTATTATCAACACAACCCTTGGATATAGTCACGTAAAGGATTATGCAACACAGGTTACTGATA
>JAYWAU010000400.1:0-10217 GCA_043782265.1 Ferruginibacter sp.
CTATACTGGTATATGTTTATGAACCTAATGCAGCAGTAAAAAAATTGTTGCAAAAAGAAGAACCAAAAAAGGAGATAAAGCTTACGCCTGCCAGGGCACAGTTATTATACCTCTTGTTTTATTATGAAAGCCTGGGCGAATACAGCAGTTTATTTTCAGCCAATAAACTGGCTTACTTTCTGCAGCGGATGGGAGAAAAAATGAGGCTCACTTTTGTGCCATACCATTACGGTCCGTATGCACAGCAGGTGGAGCATGTATTATATGCTTTAAATGGTGTTTATTTAAAAGGGTTTGAGCAAAAAGAAGCAAAAGCATTTGAACCTTTACTGTTGAATTATGAAAAATTAGACGAAATAAAAAATTTTATTGACAAAGAATTAGACAATACACAAAAACACAGATTACAGCAATTGATTAATCTGATAGATGGATTTCAATCAGAGTTGTCTTTAGAGGTATTAGCTACGGTAGATTATATCCTTTCACTGCATCCGGCCTATAATGAAGAAGAGGTTTATACAGCTATACAGCAATGGAATGAACGTAAAAATAAGCTCATAAAAAAAGAATATGTTGATATTGCTTATGCTCACCTGAAAGCTTACAGCAATGCTTATACATTAACAAATTAGCCTTGTTAGTTTAGAAACCTGATTACGGTATTTACAATCGCTTTGTACTATTTATTTTAACAGATTTGCAAATTTATTAAACCGCAGTTTTCCACTAACTCGTCTGATTAGGTTAAAAAACCCGTTAAAAACAAATCAACGGAACGTTTAAAATGTAAGTTGTAAGTAATGTGCTGCTATCATTATTGGATAAAAAATAGTGCTTTGTTTACTATGCCTTTTCTTACCAATCATAAAAATCACAGTGCACACAAATTACCCACCACAATAACAATAAACAAACAAAGTAAAAACAAACTCCCTATCTGCCACCAGGCAAAAAGTGTAATATGCCTTGGAGAAAATAACAAAGATAAAAAACAGCAAATACTATAACGCACGCTGCGTTCAATTTTTTGTATTTCACAGTATCGTGTTCGCCTTTGCATAAATTAAGTATACAAAGCTAAACGCATACATGATTTGCCGTAAACGTATTAATACGCAATCACAAATATCAAGTAGCAAACAGATTTAATGATTAGGAATGATTGAACGACATTGGAGTTGCCGAGGACACAACCACAAAAACATAAATAAATCAAAGTAGCAAAATCATTATTCCTCAATTTCAAAATCCAGTAATTTTTTAGGATGTATCTCTAATCCATTTGCCAATTCCTGTAATGTCAATAAGGTAATGTTGATTTCTCCCTTTTCCATTTTCGCAATATCGCTATGATCAATATTGCAGGATGCAGCAAGTTTTCTAAAACTTAGTTGCTTCTTTTTTCTAATCTCCTTTAAATTTTTTCCAAAACTTTTAAGAAAATCTGAAGAATCATATAAACCCATTGCATAATATTTAAGAATTGCAAAAGGTCATTGATAATTATAGAAATTTTGTGGGGCAGTAAGCCCACATGTAAAAATTTTATTATCTTGTTCTCAAATTAAAATATGAATTAAAATAAATTAGCAATGCTTAATTTAGCGATTATATAAATTGCCTTATTAAAAGCATTCGCTTTTAGTCTCGGTTGGAAACCTCGGAAATTTTCACGGACACGAGATGATAAGTTGAATGCCCACGTTAAAAGCGTGGGCTCTCTTATCGTGTCCTGGCCTCCGAGGGCCACCAACCGGTAAGTAGTGGCCTGCGCTTTTTTCTTTTTGGCAACTTGCAATCAGTAAAAAGGTGCATAAAAAGTCTGGCAATAAATACAACCGCCTAATTCTATACTCTTGCCAGTAAATTGTTCTCGCCCTCCTTACAAAGACTTACAAAAAATTAGCTTTCCTCAAATGTAAGATTTGTCATACTTAACCTTAGTCAATAAAAATACATTTATGATGCATAAATATGCACTAATACTAACCCGCAACAAACCCGCTGCAAAAACAATTGTAAAAAATTGTATGCAGGGGTATAATAAAAACATAGCCTGGTTTAACAAACAAAAACAAATTCAACAGCAAAAAATAGTAATAAGAAAAGCCTGCCACGCCTGGCTGCACACACAGGTAATGGCAATAATTAATAACAGGAAAAACCAACCCCACTTTCCTCCGTCAACCACCCTCAAACAATCCCTAACCCAACACACCCACCAATGAATCAAACGCAATTTAACCCCGCCATTCATTTGGTGCTCACCCTTTTTGCCCGTAAGCCTAAAAACCCTACTTAGCCGTAAGCAACAGAATACCCACTGCTTTTAATCAACATTTTTAACGGCTAAAATACAATGCAATGAAGCTCATTTTTTGCGTACTGGCATTTCTTTGCCCCTGCACCAACAGGGCACAAACAAACAAGCCCATACAGGCCTTAACCATTGGCGATACCATAACAGACCTGCCTTTTACAAATATGCTCAATAGACCGCTTGCTGCAAACAACATAGCGGCCTTTAAAGGCAAATACATACTGCTCGATTTTTGGGCCACCTGGTGCAGTGCCTGTATGGATAAATTTAACCTGCTCGATTCGGTGTTGCAGCAAAACAGCGACAGTTTGCAGGTAATATTAATCAACACACAAAACACCTATGATACGCCGCTGAGGATCAACCGCTTTTTTACCAACTATAAAAATGCAGCCGGTAAACCATGGATAGTGCCTGCGGTGTATAACGACACCATTGCAGACCAGCATTTTCCTCACCAGCAAATACCGCATTATGTATGGATAAACCCTGCCGGTTTAATAATGGCCATCACCGCCAGGGAGTCCGTCACACGGCAAAATCTCGGGGCATTTATCAGCGGGCAACCTTTGTCACTGCCATTAAAAGCAGACAAACCAACAAAGCCGCTGCAATAAATCAACAGCGGTAAACACAATCATTTTTAACCATCAATTCAACAAGTATGAGAAAAATATTTTTTTACTGTTGCTGCCTGCTCTGCACCGTTACACAGGCACAGCATATAATTATTACAGGTAAATTAATAGGCAACAGCAAACAGCCGCTGTCTGCCGTTTCTGTTAGGGCATTAACCAACGGCCTTGCTACCCAAACCTCCCCGGAGGGCATATTCTCCCTCGTGCTCCCACAATTACCTGATACCCTTGTTTGCTCCCTCGCAGGCTATAAAACACTGCTTACTGTTGTAACCAGCAACACAACCGGCATACTGTCGCTGGTAATGGAAACCAACACCCAAAACCTGGAGGAAGTCATCATCAACACGGGCTTTCAGCAACTAAGTAAAGAAAGGGCAACAGGTTCCTTTTCTGTTCTCAACAACCAGTTGCTAAATCAGCAGGTTAGCACGGGCATTCTAAGCCGCCTCGAGGCGGTTGCCAATGGTGTAATGGTAGATAAAAAAACAGGACAGGGTACAGACAGGATCATGATACGTGGCCTCTCTACCATACGGGGTCCCCGTGACCCGCTGGTAGTGGTGGATAATTTTCCTTACAGCGGCGATATCAGTAACATTAACCCCAACGATGTGGAAAGCGTTACCATCCTTAAAGATGCAGCAGCGGCTTCTATCTGGGGCACAGGTGCCGGTAATGGCGTAATCGTCATCACCACCAAAAAAGGCAAATTCAATCAGCCGCTTAAAATAGATTTCAATACCAGCCTTTCCATCAGGGATAAACCAAACCCTTACTACCTGCAAAACATGTCTTCCAAAGATTTTGTTGGCATGGAGCAATTCCTTTTTAACAATGGCTACGGGCTCGATGATACGGCCAATACAAACAGGCCGCCTTTTTCACCGGCCTACGAAATATTGTTTAAACAGTTAAACGGGCAGCTAACACCCCAACAGGCAACCACCCAATTGGATGCACTACAAAATCACAACGTAAAAGATGATTTTAAAAAATGGGTGTACCGCAAAGCAGTAAATACCCAATACGCCCTAAACCTGCGGGGTGGCAGCAGCAACATCGCCTGGATAGGCTCCATTGGCTATGATAAAAATACCAGCGAACTGGCTGCCGGTTACGAACGCATCAACCTGCGCTTTAACAATACCTACACCCCGTTAAAAAACCTGCAGATCAATACCGGCCTTTACGTTACCCAAACAAAAGCAACATCAGGGCGCACAGATTACAGCGAATTAATGAACCTAATAAAATTCAGCCCTCCCTACACCATGCTGGCAGATAACAGTGGTAATGCATTGCCGGTAACCCGAAATTACCGCCAGCCCTTTTTAGATACCGTGGGCAATGGCAAATTACTCAACTGGAATTATTCTCCGCTCACCGATTACAACTACAATAAAACCTCCTCCTCCGTACAGGACATTGTTGCCAACCTGGGCATTAGCTGGCAGCTAAACAAAGCACTCTCACTCGACCTTAAATACCAGTACGAAAAACAATACACAGATGGCAAAACATTGCTGGGGTTGCAAAGCTATGCCACACGGGATTTAATCAACGGTGCCACCCAGGTAGATCCGGTAACAGGTGTCTTATCCTACCCCATACCCGTGGGCGATATCCTCGACCAGTCGGCCAAGACGCTACAGGCGCACAATTTCAGGGCGCAGGCCAATTACAACAACACCTGGGGCAACCATCAGCTGGTAGCAATTGCCGGTACCGAAATAAGGCAAATCATCAACAACGGCTATAACTTCCGCACCTTTGGCTATAGCGAGGATATCCTTACTAGCACTTCGGTTGATTATGTACATCCCTATATCGGTTACATCAACGGCTATGACAATTACATTTTCAATCCCGTCGGTTTCAACGGTACTGTTAACAGGTATGTCTCGGCCTTTGCCAATGCAGCCTACACCTACAAAGAAAAATATACCCTTTCTGCAAGCGGCCGCAGGGATGCTGCCAATATTTTTGGGGTAAACACCAACAACAAATGGACACCCCTCTGGTCAGCAGGTGTAGCATGGGATATCGCAAAAGAAAACTTTTATCATATTGGTAAAATACCCCGCCTCCGCCTCCGGGCTACCTATGGGTATAGCGGCAATGTAGACCCATGCTGGCTGCTGTTACCACGCTTTCGTATTTCAGCACTTCGCCCTACACACAATCACCCACGGCCATATTCAGCCAATACAACAACGCCGATTTAAAATGGGAAAAAACAGGCCAGTTAAACATCGGGCTCGACTTCGGTTTTGCAGGCAACAAAGTTTCCGGCAGCATTGAATATTACCGTAAAAATGCATCGCAGTTATATGGTACCGCACCGGTAGATTACACCGGCATCCCTGTAAATACAATCATAAAAAATGTGGCGGCCATGCAGGGCAACGGAGTAGACATTGCATTGAATGCGCTCCTCCTTAACCGTACCATTAAATGGATGGCAAATGGCAACTTTTCCTACAATACCGACAAAGTAACCAATTACTACCTGGATGATTTACAGGGCAGCAATTTCATCGGCGGCCTGGCGGTATCGGGTATAGTTGGCAAACCGGTCTATGCAGTTTTTGGTTACAAATGGGCAGGCCTTGATCCTGCAAATGGCAGCCCGAGAGGATACATAGATGGTAAAGTCAGCAACGATTACTTTGCACTTACCGGTAGCGCTACACAGGTAAAAGATCTTGCTTATTATGGTTCTGCATTTCCCAAATGGTACGGTTCTGTTGGCAATACGGTCAGTTACAAAAACTGGTCAGTCACTGCAAGAATCAGTTACAAGCTGGGTTATTATTTCATGAAAAGTTCCACCAATTATTCCGACCTGTTCAGCAGGGGTACCAGCAATGCAGATTTTGCAAATCGCTGGCAAAAACCGGGTGATGAATTAACCACCAATGTTCCTGCCATGATATACCCTGCCGATTACCAGAGCGATGCGTTTTACAGCAGTGCAGCAATAAATATTCTAAAGGGCGATCACATCCGGTGGCAATACATCAACCTGGCCTATGATTTTGCAAAGGAAAATTATAAAAAATTACCCTTTCAAAACATCCGCCTCTACATCAACGCCGCCGATTTGGGCATAATCTGGAAGGCCAATAAAGCAGGCATCGATCCCGATTACCGAAACACAACAATACCTCCATCCAAAAGCATCGCAATAGGCTGCCGGATAAGTTTTTAGGGGCGGTAAAAAAAAGTAAAATGGAGTAAAATCGAAATGAAAGAAAAAGGTGCAAGCTCTTCATTATAAAAATAGCTAACTACGGCCTCGAATAAAAAGTGCTGGAAAATTTTCAGCACAAGCCGTTAAGCTATCAACCCGGCCCGGTTGGATAAAAAACTGAAAAAACAAAGAACAGGCCCATCATTTCAGCATGCACCATCTGCGGCCTCAGAAAAAAAGAGTTAAGAAAATTTGAATGGTTGCCGTTAAGAAATGAAATTGATGTTACCAATGTTTGGCTTTGCTTTTAGCCCGTAAGTCGCACCAAAGCCAGGATATATTTTGAGGCTTGAGCTAATTTCATTTTAGGCAAGCATTCAAATTTTTAGCTTTTTTTTTGAAGCCTTGATTTTTTTTGTTACTTTTTTTTATCAAGAAAAAAAAGTAAGCAAGCGCTAACCTAACCAATAAAAAAGCGTTGGGTTTTAAGCAAAATATGCTGAGACAAAATCCCGAACCAGTTTTAAAAATAATATTATCAAACAAAAAAAACAAAACCATGTCAAAAAAAATGAATAAAATAACGCAATGGCTCTTAACAATCGCCATACTAATAGCAACAACAAGCTGCAAAAAATACCTCGATGAAAAAAGCGATAAAAAACTCGTGGTACCATCGTCTTTAAAAGACGTACAGGCCCTGCTCGACGACTATCCCAGGATGAGCCAAAGCGACATCATCGCACAGGAAATCAGTGCCGATGATTACTGGCTTACAGACAAAACATTCAACACCTATAAGGCCCAGCAGCGGATGTACCTCTGGCAAAAGGATTTCATTTTTGATCCGGGGTACAATGATTGGTCAAGAAACTATGCAATCGTATACACCGCCAATACGGTACTGGAATACACCGCTACGGTTCCACAAGATGATTTCAACAGGGCAGAGTGGGGCAATGTAACGGGACAGGCTTTTTACCACAGGGGCAAATCATTTTTAGACATTGCCGCCACCTGGGCAGTGGCGTATGATCCTTCATCAGCGGCAACAACACAGGGTATTCCGTTAAGACTCAATACCCAATTCAATGAACCTTCAGTAAGGGCCTCTTTGCAAACAACATTTGACCAGGTAATTGGTGATTTAAAAAATGCCATCCGTTTATTGCCAGAGGTACCGTTAACACCCTTGCGGCCTTCAAAACCGGCGGCTTATGGTATGCTGGCCCGAACATATTGGTACATGGGCAATTACGATCAGGCGGGCTTGTATGCAGATTCCTGCCTGCAGCTAAACAGCCAACTCATCAATTACAATGCAATTGATAGCACGATGGCCTATCCCTTCAGGGCCTTTAATGAGGAAGTAATATCCGTACATACATTTGCCAAAGGCGTGCTATACAATTTCAATGCAAAAATAGATTCGGTATTGTATGGTTTGTATAGTGGCAATGACCTGCGCAAAACATTATTTTTCACCACCAATGCAGACGGCACTGCCGGCTTCAGGGGCAGCTATTTTGGGTCACAATCCTTCCAGCATGGCATTGCAACCGACGAAATGTACCTGATTAGGACAGAAGCCTTCGCCAGGGCAGGCAACCTCACGGCGGCATTGAGCGACTTGAATAATTTACTAATAACAAGATGGAAAACCGGCACCTATGTCCCTTACAATACTACCAATCTGGGGCTTTTATTAGAAACAATATTACAGGAAAGAAGAAAAGAACTGCTGATGCGGGGCCTGCGCTGGATGGATGTAAAGCGGTTAAACAGGGAAGGCAAAAACATTACCATGCAAAGGGTTATAAAAAACATCGTGTACACATTGCCACCAAATGATAAAAGATATGCCATGTCGATTCCGGAAGATGTTATTACCCTTTCAGGAATCTCTCAAAATCCAAGGTAAAAATAAGGATGGATTAAGGCTGTGGTATAACGTCGTAACGATAAATGATTGCAAATACTCTACCACGGCTTCAATCCATCCTTACCCAACAGGGTGACATGAAGTTATTGCTTAGATTTCTTCGAGCCTGCGATGGCATTGGTATCCTTAAGCATAGCTGTTGAAATGAAACTGGTAAAATTAGTTCCAGAGTAAATTACATAACAGGGGATATCAACATCTGCAAGACAAACGGGTGCTATTTCCACTTTTCTCCAATTAATACTTTGCCTGAATACTGATGGCTGGTCAGACGATTCCAGGTACAGGTACATGCTGGTACTCGTCTTTCTGTGGATTGCTTTATGGGTGGTAAAAGCACTGCCTGCAATGGCGATGCCCACAACAGCCAAAGAAAGAATCATTCTTAATTTTTTCATTTTTTAGGCTGCCTTTATAATCTTAAAAAACAGTAAAACTTTAAGTGATAAAATTATAAGGATGGATGAAAGCATAAGGGGTACAAAATTAACTGCTATACAATTGCACCCCCTGGCGTTGATCCATCCTTAACTAAACAACAATCAATACAGCACTATTGCTTTACTTTTTTTGATCCCGCAATGGCGTTGATACTGGACAACGTTGCAGACGAAATAAAGCTGGCAAAATTGGTTCCTGTATAGTTGATATAACAGGGTACATCAACATCTGCCGGGCAACTTGGCGCAGAAGTAACCACCTGCCAGTTGCTGCTTTGTCTGAAAACAGAGGGCTGGTCAGACGATTGTAAATAAAGGTACATGGTGGTGGTAACCTTTTTGCCGGTTGCTTTGGTAGTGGTAAAAGCACTGCCTGCAATGGCAATCACAACAACGGCTACAGAAAGAATCATTCTTAATTTTTTCATTTTTTAGTCTGTCTTTATGATCTTAAAAAACAGTAAAACTTTAAGTGATAAATAAAATAAATAGGCTTATGCATTTACCCGTAACTAAAGGCTCACAATGGCCTCGAATAAAAATTTCTATCACTTTTATTCGCAGCCTTGATTTTTTGTTTCTTTTTTGCATCAAGGCAAAAAAGAAAGTTAGATTTACCTAAAAGTAAAAGACGCTTCAAACTAAATGGATAGCCTATAAAACAAATAGGGGGATGTAATTTATTGATATACATCATTAAAAAATAGCGCTTACTCTGTTACAGGTTTTCAGCTTACTTCCTGATTGTGCACAATGAGTTTATTGGATAGGTGAAGGGCAGTGGCAACAATGGTCAAAACACAAAAAACCAGGTTCAGTATAAAATGAGCTTTCCAGTCAAGGTGCTCAATAATACCACCGCAACTGCAGGGCACCGTTTTAAAATAATGAAAAAGGGCAAGCCCCGAATAACTGGTAAACAACAATAGTAACAAGGCATACATATACAGGGCATACTGCCTGCTTTTATAAAGCAATAAACCAACGGCGATAACTATTTCTGCATAAGGCAGTGTGTTACTAAGCAATGCTTTAATCCAGCCGGCAAAAGGTTGAACTGCCATAGCCCCCGCAAAATCAGCCATATTCAATAGTTTACTGCAACCGGCATAAATAAAAAGCAACGCCAGCAGGCTAATGATGAGCTCCTCTGCTACTCCTTTTTTATAAAAAAACCCATTGGCCATCTGCTTTGTTTTTAGGATACAAAGCTGGCAACAATGCAGCAGCAATCAGATAGCATTAATACAGCAGCACTCAACTGTTAGTACGCTGTTGATTATAAAAAACCAAAATGTAAAATGTAGGAAAAAAAGGCTGGCTATGCACTAATGTGTCACTTCTCCCCTTTAAGAAAGTCCGTCCTGATATTTTCGGGAGTGATGAGGGGTGGTACTGCTAATCCAAAGGGTAAATAAGCTACCTATTTCAAGGTGTTGATTAAATTGATTATAACAAAATCTGCGCTTTATTTTTATTCAACTACTGGCTTTAAATATCCTTCCAACTCTTCCATCATATCTTTACTGCCAACAAAAAACGGCGTACGTTCATGTATGGCGTTGGGTTGTATTTCCAATATCCCTCGCTTGCCGTCTGTTGCTTTGCCACCCGCTATCTCTGCAATAAATGCAAACGGATTGCATTCATACAACAACCTTAATTTACCTTCCGGCCG
>JAYWAU010000401.1:0-3684 GCA_043782265.1 Ferruginibacter sp.
TTTAAAACAAATTTCAGGTTGTTGTTTACATTTCTATCTGTAAGCAATTGAAAATCCTGAAAAACCACACCAAGATTACGCCGAAGAAAAGGTACTTTCTTCCAGTCAAGTTCACGAAGGTTATAACCAACCACAGACCCTTCTCCTTCCGTAAGATCAAGATCGCCATACAGTGTTTTTAACAAACTGCTTTTACCCGTTCCCGTTTTACCCACCAGGTAAACAAACTCTCCTTTATCTAAAGAAATATTTACATCACTTAAAATCAGGTTGCTACCCTGGTAAATATTTACATTCTTTAGTTCTATTAATCCCTGAGACATATTCGGTTTGCGTTTATTATTTTGTATTTGTGTTACCAACAGTAGTTTTTCATAGCATCGGTGTTGTGTCACTCTCTTGTACTATTTTAGCATTGCTGATCCTTAATCTAAGCGTTTAGTTAAATCAGCCACTTTACGCTCGATCGAACAACTGTTGTCCTTCTGACTGTAATCAATAGCTCCCTCCTGCCGACAACTCTTGTCAATTTTTTCAATGCTGCAAATTTAACCTAATGAAAGCCTGCAATAAAAATAAATTTTTATCCGCAAATGTTAAATCTATTTAATAACTAAAAAAATCGTTGTAAAACTAAATAATTAGTTATAGGTTTGTTTTATCAAAGTAAAAACAAGCAGCATGAAAATATTAACCAAAGCCGAAGAACAAATAATGCAGGTGATCTGGAAACTGGACAAAGCGTTTTTAAAAGAAATCATTGATGAATTGCCCAACCCAAAACCACACAGCAACACTGTTGCCACCATCATTAAAATTTTAACAGAAAAAGAATTTGTAGGACTAAAAGTATTTGGCCGCATGCATCAATATTTTCCGTTGGTGAGCAAAGACGCCTATAGCAAAAACAGTATGAAAAGCCTTGTGAAAGGGTATTTTGAAGGCAACTTCAGCAATGCAGTTTCTTTTATGGTAAAGGAAAACAACTTAAGTATTGATGAATTGGAATTGTTGCTAAAACAATTGAAGAAAAAATAATAGTTAATAGTGATGGTCCATGGTTTGAAAGTAACGCCATCAATATTCACTTATCAACTTTCAACCCTCAACATTATAACCTTTCAATTTATATAACATGCTTCCATACGCTTATTACCTGCTTAAAGTTATTCTTTGTTCCGGTATTTTGTTTAGTTACTATTGGTTGTTGCTACGCAATAAAATATACCATCGTTACAACCGGTTTTATTTATTGGCTGCAGTGGTAGTATCATTGGTAATGCCACTAATACAAATTGACATTTGGCATAAAGCAGATACAGCTGCACAATCAATTAAACTATTGCAGGCAGTAACCGGCAGCAATGAATATTTAGATGAAATAGTACTAACCAGCAGGCAAAATTATTTTACGTCTGAGCAACTTGTTCTTTTGTTGTATCTGCTAACCTGTTTTATTTTTTGCACCTTATTTATCCAGGTATTGTTGAAAATCCGTACCCTCTTAAAACAACACCAGCAGACTGTTGTAGACAATATTTGCTTTGTAAACACCACTGCAAAAGGAACCCCGTTTTCGTTTTTGAAATATATTTTCTGGAACGACAATATTGACAGGAACACCACCACAGGTAAGCAGATTTTTAAACATGAGCTGGCACATGTGCAGCAAAAACACAGTTACGATAAATTATTCATCAATGCAGTACTCATCTTTTATTGGTGCAATCCTTTCTTTTGGCTGGTGCGTAAAGAACTGAATATGATCCATGAATTTATGGCCGATAAGATCGCCGTAGAAGACAGCGATACCGAAGCTTTTGCCGCCATGATATTGCAGGCCACTTATCCGCAACACCGTTTTGCTTTAACCAATCCATTTTTTTATTCACCCATAAAACGCAGATTATTTATGTTAACAAAAAACAACCACACCAAAGCAGGTTATATTGGCCGTGTGCTGGTATTGCCATTAGCTGTATTACTATTTGCAGCTTTTACTTTAAAGACTAAAACAATTATTAACACACCGATTTACCAAGGTAAAAAAATTACTGTTGTACTGGATGCAGGCCATGGCGGTAGAGACTTTGGAGCTACAAGCCTTGATGGAAAAATAAGAGAAAAAGATCTTACGCTCTCTATTATTAAAAAAATAAAAGAGCTCAATACAAATGATAATGTAAATATTATTTTGACCAGAGAAACTGATATCTACCAAAGTCCGATGGAGAAAGTGGATTTTAGTAAGTCTCAAAATAGTGATCTGTTTATTTCGATCCATTTAGATGCAATCAAAAAAGAAAAAACAGAGAATACCCATAGTGGAATTAGCGTTTGGATTGCCAAAGATAATTTTACCAATGCAGCAGGAAGTAAATTATTTGCCTCTGCTATTATAAATGAATTCAATATTAATTACGGGTTACCTATTTTATTTAGCAATCCACAGCAAAGAATAAATAGCGTGTGGATTTTACAGGAAAGTCGCTGCCCTGCTGTTTTAATTGAAGCAGGCATTATCAATAATAAAACAGATTTAGCTTACCTGCAAACGGATGAAGCAAAAGAAGCGATTGCAAGAAATGTGTTGGCCGCAATTGAGAAATATGCTATACAAAATACAAAGGAGGCTAATGATTTACCATCCGTATTAATTGATACTGTGCCCAACAAAAAGGTAATACAAAACGAACATTCAACTACCAAAAAAATAAAATCAGACAAATATTTACTTCCAGGAAATACCCTGTATATTTTGGATGGAAAAATTATTGGCACTGGAAAAGTAGCTTCTGATAAAATAGACAAATTAATGGAAGACAAACAAAATAATATCATTGAAGTATCAATACTTAAAAAAGAACAGGCTCAAATAAAATATGGTAAGCAAGCAAAAGATGAAGCAGTTGAAATTATTACCAGTTCTAAAAATGCAAATTTGATTAACAAAGAAAAAATTAATACGCTAATGAGTGATGAAATAAAAAATCATGCTGTTTCAATTAGTGATGAGTCGATAATATTTACGCAGGTTGAAAACGAACCAAAATTTCCCGGTGGTGATTCTGCATGGAGACGTTATCTTGTAAAAAATCTAAACCCTGGTATTCCTGTTGCTAATGGTGCTCCTAATGGTACCTATAAAGTAATTGTAAAATTTATTGTTAATAAAGATGGAAGCATCAGCGATGTTCAGGCAGAAACAAAACATGGATACGGTATGGATTCAGCAGCCGTGGCGTTAATAAAGAAAGGGCCCAAATGGCTACCTGCTCTTCAAAATGGCCATAACGTTACAGCCTATAAAAAACAACCAATTACTTTTATGTTAGTAGAACAGAAATAAAAAATGTCTTCATTTGCAACGGATAAAGTTTACACCTTTTTTAAAAGCTGAAAACTTTATCCGTTATATTAATAAACAATCTCCTCGCCCTTTAATTTAATCACCAGTTCTTTTTTATCATTTGCCTCTACCCTTCCAATTATTTGTGCATCAATATTAAAAGTTTTGGCTGCGGCAATCATGGTATCTGCATCTGCTGCGGCACAATAAATTTCAAGGCGGCAACCCATGTTAAACACCTCATACATTTCTTTGTTGTTGCTGCCACTGCTCTCTTTAATGATCCTGAAAATTTCCGGTGCTTCAAATAAATTATCTTTTATTATTTTAAAATT
>JAYWAU010000402.1:0-3658 GCA_043782265.1 Ferruginibacter sp.
AGTGTTGGCTTCGCTTTTATTGATCGTGATAGTTTTTTCTGTTGCAATATTTTTTAAAATCTGCATTTTCCCATCTGGCCACTTAACAACTATTGAGTCTATTGTAGAAATATTACCTACTCCAAAATGAGGGTCTAACTGATCCGTAGACAGGTAACCACGGTAAGGCGTTTGTTCAATCACCTGTTGCTTACCTGCATAATATAACTCAATCCATGTTCCTAATCCATTTCGGTTTAAAGAATCACCTACGAGCTTTACAGCAATATAATGGTTGTCATCCTTTTTTTTACCCATTGATGTATTTTCGTAAACAAATGCCTCGTCGTCGATATTATTTATTACCATGTCCAGGTCGCCGTCATTATCGAGGTCTGCGTAAGCTGCTCCGTTAGAAAAAGCAGGCTTCTCCAAACCCCAGTTAAAAGTCTCATCACTGAATATAGCATTGCCCTTATTATGATAGGCATAATTGTGAATTTTTACCTGAGGTATCTGAGATAAAGTAAAGTCTTTACTTGCTACATTATAAGATCGTTGCCTGAAGGAAACAAAATCATGATCGGTAACATCTCTTGGAAACCCATTCGTAATAATTATATCTCTGTAACCATCATTATCAAAATCCTGCACCAAAGGAGTCCAGCTCCAGTCAGTTTCTGCAATACCCGCAAAAAAACCTACTTCACTAAAAATAGGATCACCTACGGAATCATTTTCATTTACCCTTGGTCCCTGATTTATTTGCAGCGTATTACGGACATACTGATACTGGTATCCATACAAATCGCTGTTTTGAAAGTTTTGATAGCTGTTGGCACTCATCATCATTTTCTTACGAAAATTATCCTGGGGGTTCATATCCAATTCTACTACATCCGACAATCCATCATTGTTGATATCAATCACATCCTGTCCCATTCCATTTGCGGAAGTGTGTTTAAAGTAAGAAGCCGCCTTATCCGTAAATGTTCCGTTTCTGTTATTTATATATAACAGATCGTTGGAGTTAAAATCATTGGTAACAAAAATATCTTTCCATCCATCTTTATTAAAATCGGCTATGCAAACACTGTGTCCATAGCCCTCAGTACCTGTACCCGCCTGTTTTGATACATCAGTAAATACAGGGTGCTTTAATTTTATATCAAAGTCATTGCGATACAATCTGCCTGTACTCGGGAAAGTACCGTCATGAATTATTGGTCGGAAAACTGCCGGGTTCTGCGTTTTTAAAATTTCGTTTACTACAAGGTACATATCCAGGTCGCCATCATTATCATAGTCAAAAAAGGTAGCCATGGTTGAATGAGTAGTATCATTTAAACCATACGCTGCCGCCATATCTTTAAAATGAGGTATCCCATTTTTATCTTGTCCTTCATTGACGTACAAAATATTTTGTCTTCTCTCAGAAATTTTATCCATAGAAACACAAACGTATATATCCATTAATCCATCGTTGTTAATATCTACTACCGCCACTCCCCTGCACCAGCGTCCTTTACCATCCGTACCAGACTCTTTGGTAATATCCTGGAATGTTAGGTTGCCCTTATTAATATACAATTTATTGGAAACAAGATTTCCTGTAAAATAAATATCCTGTAATCCATCGTTGTTAAAATCTCCCATTCCGACGCCTCCGCCGTTATAGATATTTGTTACATCAATTGGGTTAATAGAATCATTTTCAACAATAAGATTGTTAAAATGAATATTTGAATGCTCCGGTGCTATGAGCTCAAATAAAGGTCTCTTTTTACTGCAGGAAAAAAATAAAAATACTGATAGCAGGCACAGAAAAATTTTTATATATTTCATTGAAAAGACTTTGATAACCAAGATGAAAAACAAATTAAAAAGTGGCAGCGATATTAACGCTGCCACTTTTAAAAAATAATTAAAAATAGTTACTACAATATTAATATCCCGGATTCTGATCTAGTTTATTACCATATTTTGCGGCAATATCTATGATACTTGCAGGGATTGGAAAATATTCATTTTTACCTTTTGTAAAAGAGGCCGTTGTTTTATATGTGCGTTTAAGCTTCTCTTTTGCCAGGTAAGTATTTAAAGTTTCTGCTGCTATGCCCCATCTAACGAGGTCAAACCAACGAATACCTTCCATTGCCAGCTCTAATCTTCTTTCAAAACGTACAGCCGTTCTGGCTGCATCCTGAGAGGCAAACGGTGTACTATATAAATTAATTACATAATTGGCTGGTGCTGATTTTACCCAGCTCGCAGGGTTTTTAGCTCTGCCGCGTACTTGGTTAATGTATGCCTGTGCTTTTGCCAAAGAACCTACTTCAATTTCGGCTTCTGCTGCCATCAACAATACATCGGAATAACGGATAAGGTAGATGTCTTTAGCAGTAATATTTTTCCAACCAGAAGAAGTAAGCGTAGACTCATCTTTTCTAGAAAATACATGCTTTTTAGGACTAAAAGGGCCGGCATAGTTCTGATCCCGTATCCAGGAGTAGCCAGGATGGGGACCCCAATCCCAAAAAGGAACACCTCGTCTTCCTACTGACCAGTCTAATCTTGGGTCTAAAGGAGTTGTATTATCATTCGTATAAGCGTCAGCATCTTTTAGCCCCTGGTCATTTTTTAAATCAACATCATTAAAAGTAGTAAAAAGTGGTAACCCATCAACCCCTGTTTTATACGCATTTACCAAATTCTGGGATGGCTGAAAAAATCCACAGCAACCAAAGTCTCCTCCGTAAGGAAAAGCAAGTCCCAATGAACGTTCACCACTACCATCTACATTGCCAGAAGCAGCTGTAGAAATACCAAATACTTCTTCCTTATTATTATCGTATTCTGCATCAAAAGCCTGCCAATATGCGTCCAGCAAACCATACTGTTTACCTTGGGCTGTCATACCACTTACGGTAATCACATCAAACAATGCTTTTGCTTCAGTAAACTTTTTTTGATAGATGTATGACTTGGCCAGATAACATGCCGCAGCCCACTTATTAACTTTACCTGCCAGGTCTTGCTTTTCAGGAAGATTATCGTAAGCGAATTTAAAATCTTCTTCAATTTTTGACCAGATATCACTTGCGTTATTGTAGGTAGTAGTGGTATCAGATATATAAGGAACTTTATTCCACATTTTTTTCGCCTCGAAATGATAATGTCCCCTTAAAAATCTTGCCTGACCCAATATATTCTTTTTCTCAGCTTCTGTTAAAACAATTGCAGGATCTGCAGCCAAACGAATCACTGAGTTTGACCTGGAAACGCCTTCATATACAGCAAGCCATTTATTGTAAAAATATCTGTTTGAAGGCTGAGATTTATATTGCTCTACTTCCGTCATTTGTGGCTGGTCGTTAGCATCAGTTCCTTTGTATGCATCATCTGCAGCTACCCCCGCTGTTGCCCAGTTAACTGCTGAAGTTTCCCATGGATCTCCGGCTACACCCTGTCCATCAAGGACACCATAAACCCCTACCAGCAAACCATCTAAACCCTTTTTATTCTTTATAAGGTCTGATGTGTATAGTCCATAAGGCTGAGCATCCAAAAAACTTTTCTTGCACGCCTGTAATATCAATGTACCCGTTATCACAGTAAAGGATAAAGCGAGTATGCGAAATTTATTTTTTTTCATAAACTATTATTAAGTTTTAAAAAC
>JAYWAU010000403.1:0-10073 GCA_043782265.1 Ferruginibacter sp.
TTGTCCATTTAGTTAATTTGCTTTTAGGTGGGTTACTCTTAACAGTAAGTAACGTGGGGTGTATAGTTATTTGCATAGTACCCGATTTTCATAAGTTTATTTTCAAAAAGGTAACTTTTTGATTGGCTTTTTTTACTACAATACTTCTTCAAATTGTTAGGTAAGATGAATTACGGACCCGTATCACAAAACCAATTTTTTATTCCTTTTTATACATTTAAACTACAAAATGGGATAGTAAAATAAACGCATATGAAACATAAATACCTAAAATTTAAGTAGTAAACCTTTTTAACGAAGAATACAGATTTTTATTCTCTCATAGAACCCATTTTTTATACTGATGAAATAGGAAATTGATCTCTTAGCTTCAATAATATTAATTCACTTTCAGTAAATAAGTGATTCAAAGAGATAAAAATCTAAAATAATTTGAAACTTAAATAGAAACGTATCTGCTGCAACAAAAGGCAAAGGCTGTTGGGAATAAGCAGAACATAAAAAATAAATCTTTAGATTGTGTTAAATCATTCAGTACTTTATAAATTCAGCTAGGATTATTTATTTGACAGCCGAAATTTTTTATTGAAGCTAACTTGACGGTATATGTTTTCAATCACATAAAATATTCTTTTGAATAACAATTTAAAAAATAATTTTTAAAAATACATTTTATGAAAAAAATCGTTTTATGCTGCGCACTTTTTGTCTGTTTTATTTCTAATGCGCAAAATCATAAACGGGTTGCTATTATCTTTGATACAGATATTGCGCCTGATTACGATGATGTAGGTGCCATGGCAATGCTGCATGCATTTGCAGATAAAGGAGAAGCTACCATTCTTGCTACTATTTCATCCAATGCTTTCGAAACAACTGTGCCCACCCTCAGTTTATTAAACACCTATTTTAACAGGCCCAGTATTCCGGTTGGAGTAGTTAAAAGTAATTTCCCCAATAAAGATTGTTCACAGAAGTGGGCTGAAGCTATCATTGCGAAATATCCACATACGCTTAAATCTAATGTAGATGCAATGGATGCAGTAAAATTATACAGGAAAATATTAACTACCCAGCCAGATAAAAGTGTAACAGTAATAAGCGTCGGCTTCTTTACCAATTTAGCTGGATTGCTTAATTCTGCAGCTGACGAATTTTCACCGCTCGATGGAATTAAGTTGGTTACAAAAAAGGTGAAACAATTGGTTTCAATGGCAGCACGAATTGATAAAAATGGAAAGAGCGGTTATGAATTTAATGTGATGGTAGATGCAGCAGCCACCAAAAAAGTATTTGCCGATTGGCCTACACCTGTAACAATAAGTGGTTTTGAAATTGGCGAAAAAATATTAACCGGCATGCGATTAATAAATAATGAAACAATACAGAACAGCCCGGTTAAAGATGCATTTAAAATAGCATTGGCAAAAGACAGTAACACCGTTGGCCGTAACAGTTGGGATGAAACAGCGGTACTTGTTGCAGTGCGTGGGATAATGCCATGGTTTGGCGTCCGTAAATTAAATTTTGATGTGGAAGCTGATGGTAAAAATGTACTTATCCCTGGCAAAAAATTTACCTATCTGATTTTTAAGGAAAAACCTGAAGAGATAGGTAAACTCATCGAAGACCTGATGATGCATCAGCCGGTAAAACGATAATTAATTTATTGCTATGTCCAATTAATTATGCACTATGTTATTTTGCCTGTCTATGTAAAATACTTTTTCGCCTTTTATTACCCTTGCTTCGCCATTTTCAAAACTATCGGTAAAATCGTAAGATGGTTTTATAACCCAGGTTCCTTTTTTATCGATATATCCCCAAAAGCCTTTTGCGTTAGCGGCAGGGGCAAGTCCATCTGCAAAACCCCGGGCATTTGAAAATTCAAATGGTATAACTACTTCGCCGGATGTGTTAATGAAGCCATACAAATTGTTTTTTGAAACGGCAGCCAATCCATTATTGAAACTTATGGCATCATCAAAAACCGCTTCGGTAATTGCTTTGCCTGTACTATCGAAGTACAACCATTTAGTCTCTTTTTTTACTGCTGCATATCCTTCATTAAATGCCAATCCATCGTCATATTGCAGTTTAATTATTTCTTTGCCTTCCTTGTTTACATAACCTACTTTGCCGTCTTTTTTTACTTTGCTCATACCGCAAATACAGTTGTCAACAAAGTCGTAGTTTTTTTCCCATTTTTGTGCATAGCCGCATAAAACGGGGAATATAAATATCAGTATTATTAACTTTTTCATAATGCTTTTTTTAAGGATGAAAAAAGATTTACCAGTACAAATTAGCAACTTCGAAAACTAAAATTTATGATGCTAAGTAGTTGTTTGTATGATTTTGGTATGTGTAAAGCTTCAAAAGGAATGACAATTTGATACTGTTGAAGAATTAAACAAAAAATAATGGAAACGTTTAAAGCATGCGACAGCTTAGTTTGACTTTTGTCTGGTTAGTAAATTGGAAAAAATGTAAAAAAATAGCATCTTATTAACCAACGATAATGAAAAAGCAGATTTTAGAAAATCTGTTTTTTTAAAAATTTGTAAGTCATAGTGGGCAGTGCCGGGCTCGAACCGGCGACCCTCACGTTGTCGACGTGATGCTCTAAACCAACTGAGCTAACAGCCCTGAAATCTTTAGTGCAAAATAATACAATAAAACAAGTGATCTGTTTTTGTTTTAATTTGTAATATTTACTAAAAAATATTTCGAAATGAGAATCGCTACACTTAATTTACTTTTTAGTGCAGTAAAATCGGGGGTGAATTCAACTATCAATAATTAAGAAAAAACTAATTTGAGCTAACCGGCTTCATCATAAATCTACCTGTATTTTTAAAAATCTGTTATGTTAATTAAAACATTAAAATCACTCTTCACCAGAGAACTAAACAAACTAAAAACCGAAATAGCATCCTATAAAGAGGAGAGCAGCATATGGAGCATAGATAAGCAGATAGCCAATTCTGCAGGGAACCTTTGCTTGCATTTGATAGGCAATCTTAATACCTACATCGGAGCTGAGTTTGGTAACACAAAATATGTCAGAGACAGACCGGCTGAATTTTCACTGAAGGATGTTCCCAGAGCGGAGCTGATTAAAAAAATTGAAGACACTATTATAGTAGTTAATAATGCATTGGACAAGGTAACAGAGGCTGATTTAAGAAACAATTACCCGATGTTGGTTTTGGATAAAGAAACTTCTACCGAATATTTTTTGATTCACCTGCTTGCGCATTTAACCTACCACCTTGGCCAGGTAAATTATCACAGGCGATTGCTTGATGTATATGTAAAATATTGTTTTCTAAAGCAGCTTTGCCAAAGCTTCAACCAGCCATCAATCCGGTATTTTCATCAAAGGCTCTAATTGTTCCAGTTCTGCTTCTGTAAACATTTTGGAGTGAATAAAAAACCGGACACCCAATGGAATTTCCAGAGAAAAACTGCTACCCCTGCCGGGTGTAACATCCATGATCAGTGGGGTATGTTTCCAGTATTCAAACTGGTCGGCACCCATATAAAATTTGCAATCACTAATGGTGCCCATCCACACATCACTGTTACCCACTTTAAATTCACCTGCAGCAAAACACATCGGCTGACTGCCATCGCAGCAACCACCGCTCTGGTGAAACATTAGCGGGCCATGTATTTTTTTGAGTTGCCCGATTAAGTTCAGGGCTTTTTCTGTAGCTGTTATTCTTGGGACCATGTTGTTTTAGATTTACAAGTAAAAAATTAAAGGCGACGATAAATTCCGCCGCCTTTAATTCATAGGATTTATAATATAATTAAAAAAAACCGAGTTTGTTTTTGTTGTAACTGATCAGCATATTTTTTGTTTGCCTGTAATGGTTCAACATCATTAAATGATTCTCTCTGCCAAAACCAGATTTTTTATAACCACCAAATGGTGCATGAGCAGGATATGCGTGATAACAATTTACCCAAACACGACCGGCTTTTATAGCCCTTGGTACCTGGTACAATTCATGTGCGTCTCTTGTCCATACTCCGGCGCCCAAACCATACAAGGTATCATTGGCAATGGCAATGGCTTCTTCAGTTGTTTTAAAAGTAGTAACAGATACAACCGGTACAAAAATCTCTTCCTGAAAAATACGCATTTTATTATGCCCTTTAAAAATGGTTGGCTTAATATAATAACCATGTTCCAGTCCGCTGTTTTGATGAAAGGCTTCGCCACCACACAATACTTCTGCACCTTCCTGCTTACCAATATCGAGGTAACTTAAAATTTTGTTGTACTGGTCTTCTGATGCCTGCGCACCCATCATAGTATCCGCAGCCAGTGGGTTACCCAGCTTGATGGCTTGCGTGCGCTGAATTACTTTCGACATGAATTTATCATAAATATTTTCATGAACCAATATGCGGCTTGGGCAGGTGCAAACTTCTCCCTGGTTCAGTGCAAACATTACAGCACCTTCAACAGCTTTGTCAAAAAATGCATCGTCTTCCTGTGCTACACTCTCAAAAAATACATTGGGACTTTTACCACCCAACTCCATGGTAACCGGAATTAAATTTTCAGATGCGTATTGCATAATCAGGCGACCAGTGGTGGTTTCTCCGGTAAATGAAACTTTGTTGATGCGGGGAGAACTTGCCAACGGCTTACCTGCTTCCGGCCCAAAACCGGTTACAATATTTAATACGCCGGGTGGTAACAAATCGCCAATCAATTCCATCAGGCACATGATGCTGGTGGGAGTTTGTTCAGCAGGTTTTACCACCACACAACAACCTGCTGCGAGTGCAGGTGCTACTTTCCAGGTAGCCATTAATAGGGGAAAATTCCATGGAATAATTTGCCCCACCACACCAATAGGTTCGTGAACATTCAGGCAAACGGTATCTTCATCATGTTCACTCATGCTGCCTTCATCAGCACGGATTACACCTGCAAAATATCGGAAGTGATCAATCACCAGTGGTAAATCGGCCAGCCTTGTTTCACGAATGGCTTTGCCATTGTCAATAGTTTCTACAATTGCCAGGTATTCAAGATTGTCTTCGATAACCTGTGCAATTTTAATTAACAAATTACTGCGGTAGGTAGCAGCACTTTTTCCCCAGGTTGCAAAAGCCGTATGGGCAGCATCAATGGCCAGCTCAACATCTTCGGCATTGCCACGGGCAGCTTTTGTGAATACTTTACCATCTAAAGGAGAGGAGTTGTCAAAATATTCGCCACTGGATGGAGCCACCCATTTACCTCCAATGTAATGCTCATATTTATCTTTAAAATAGGGACGTGTAGCCACATTGGATGCCGGGGCTCCGGCAGTTGTTGTACTCATAATGGAAGCGTTTTTATCGTTAATTAAAACACTAATTTGGGTTTTTTTGATAACAAAGAACTATACAATTGTATTTTTGTATAGCACAATTGTACCTATCATTTTGCCATTGATACAAAGGGTACTAACTTACCATCAAACGATTGGCGCATGCGAAGTAAAAACAGCTTACAGCATATTGATCTTAACCATCCAAAATACCTGCAAACACTGGTAGAGAATCGCCGTATTTTTAACCTCAACAATTGCGAACTGAATGTTTTTGAAAGTTATCAGCAGGCTTACAGGGTGCCATTAACTTTTAGCGATTTTGTTATTACCAGTATGATAAGAGGTAAAAAAGTGATGCATTTATTTGATGATCCTGCTTTCGATTATTTACCCGGCGAAACAGTGATAGTTCCCGCCAACCAAACTATGGTGATAGATTTTCCGGAAGCGTCTGTCGAAACACCGTCTCAATGTATTGCTCTTGCTGTGGATGCCGCTTATATTGCCAATACACTTAACTAGCTCAATAGTTTTTACAATGATAAAGAGGAAACTTACGAATGGAATTTGCAGTTTAATCAATATCATTTTGATAATGATAATGAAGTAAGCGAGCTGATAAATAAATTGATACGGGTATGCAACAGTTACGATACTACTAAGAATATTTATGCCGATCTTAATTTAAAAGAACTGCTGATACGCCTGGTACAAAGCCAGCACCTGCAACAGGTAAAAACTGAGATTACCCATAGTGGAAATAAAACCAGGCTGCAGTATGTGATTCATTTTATACACGAACATCTTACTGATAAAATTTTGATTGATGAGTTGTGCAGAAAAGCATACCTGAGCCGCAATCATTTTTTTAAGTGGTTTAAAGAGCAGTTTGGGGTTACACCATTGGATTACATAAATCAGGAACGAATTAAACTGGCTAAACAATTGCTGGCAGAACAACAAAAAAGTATCACCAATGTGAGTGCACTTTGTGGCTTTTCGGATGTAAATTATTTTGTGCGTATTTTTAAAAAGATAGAAGGGATTACTCCTGGTGTGTACCAGGGCTGCATGAAACTTGGGCGATAATAAATTTTAAACTTCCCAATTATTATCCTGCTTGCAGTAGATACAACCCAACAAATTGAACTATTGTCCCGGCCTGAGAAAAATAATAAAGAATTCAAATCACAAATCCCGGCGAGTCATAAATGTTCACTAATTTGAATGAATTATTCTTTAAGCATTCTTATGAAAGTAGTTACATTTTTTTTGTGCATTTTTTGTTGTTCATATAATAGTATATTGTTCGGTCAAAATGTGTACACCACAGCCAATGCTCATTCTCACAACGATTATTTACAGCATACTCCTTTTTACCAGGCATACAATGAACATTTTGGTTCTATCGAAGCCGACATTCATTTACGAAAAGGCCTGTTGCTGGTAGCACACGACTCGGCAGATGTAATAGAGAATAACACTTTAGAACATCTGTATCTTCTGCCGCTGTTACAAGCCATTGAAAGAAATGGTGGCTATGTTTACAAAGACAGCAGTCTTAAATTACAATTGCTGGTTGATATAAAAACAGATAGTATTCATACATTGGAAACGTTGGTAGAGTTGCTTAAAAAATATCCTGTCATCACCCAAAACAAAACTGTTCGCATTGTTATTACGGGCAATAGACCTCATCAAAAATTGTACGCCGGTTATCCTCCATTTATCTGGTTTGATGGTAATGCAGCTGTTGAATACAGCAAGGCTGCTTTATTAAAAATAGCGTTACTGAGTGATGACTTTTCAAGCTATACCCGCTGGAGAGGCAGTGGCGATATGCCTGATTCTGCCAGTAGTATTGTTGTGGCGCTGGTAAACAATGCACACCATTTAGATAAGCCAATTCGTTTTTATGGCTGCCCCGACAATACCAATGCATGGAAAGAAATGATGAAGTTGAAAGTAGATTACCTCAATACAGATCATATTGAAGCACTGTCAGATTTTCTGTTTAGGAAAAATGATTCGCTAAGGCTGATGCCCTTTAACCGTATATTAAAAAGTGCCGGAGAAGTAGTCCGTTTTGGAAATCCACAGTTGGAAAACCATGCACTGGATGCCGCCATTTTATCAGCAGATGGAAAGCTTGCTATTGAAGACAGGTATGGGGTGATGGTATTGGATGCAGTATCAAAAAAAGAAATCAGTCGTTGGAGTTTTTCAGATATGCCATTGTATAAAAATTACATGAGCACTTATTCCGGTATCCGTTCTTTTATTGACAAAGGAAAAACATGGATTGTATGGAGTGCCGCAAATACATACGAAGGCAATGCCGCTTTAATGATTGCAGAATGGGATAATGGATTTACAAATGTAGCAGCTATTCCTATCCAGGCAAAAGCACCCGCAGACAATGCATTGCCGAATGAAATTGAAACAGTACTTGAAAGAGGAAACCGCTTTCTTTATGTAGTGCTCAACGGCAATAACGAATTAGTAAAAATAAAGTGGAGTGACAGGAGCATTGTTTGGAGTGTAGCAACCGGTGTGGCACCATATGGTATTGCCATAGCAAACAACAAAATTTATGTAAGTAACTGGGCAGGCGGATTGGTAAAAGATAGCTTGAAAGAAAGAGCCGGCGTTCCCTGGGGTCTTGCCTATACCGATCCCCTTACGGGTGCAACTGCTAGTGGAACGGTAACTGTTTTCAATGCTGGTAACGGAAAAGCCCTGCAGGAAATAAACACCGGCTTGCACCCCAATGCTGTAAAAGCTTCCGGCGATGGAAAATTTATTTATGTAGCAAATGGTTCAAGCGATGCCATTACTGTTGTCAATACAACAACAAATGCTGTTTCAGAAACAATTGATGTTGGATTGCTAAAAGGCAAAAACAGTTTACAGGGAAGCACTCCCAATGCATTGGAATTAAATGCGGATAATTCTATTTTATATGTGGCCAATGGATTTGATAATGCAATAGCGGTGGTTGCACTGGGAGAGAATGCATCAGCATCAGGCAAGGGTAAATCGCAGGTAACAGGTTACATTCCAACAGAGGCCTATCCCGGCGGATTGAAGTTGGTGAAAGACTTACTGGTAGTGGCTAACATCGAATCTGATGGTGCCAATGTAATGGACCAAACAAAGCAGGCAGGATCGATACACAATCAGCTGGCTTCGGTAAGTATCATACTTGTTCCTGATAAAAATTCACTTGAAAAATATACACAGGAAGTAGCCCAATTAAATTTGCTGAACAGAACAGAACAATTGCTGTTACCTGCACGGGAAGGCATTGCACCTGTACCTGTTCCGCAGCGCCTTGGTGAGCCTTCTGTATTTAAGCATGTTATTTATATCATTAAAGAAAATAAGACTTATGACCAGGTTTTTGGTGATATGCCCATGGGTAAAAATGATAGTGCTCTTTGTATATTTGGAGAAAAGATTACGCCCAATATGCACGCACTTGCAAAAAAGTACGGATGGATGGATGATTATTATGCATCGGGTAAATCATCCGCAGAAGGCCACCAGTGGACAGATGCGGGCATGGTATCTGATTATGTGGAAAAGAATGTGAGGGCCTGGTTCAGGAGCTATCCTCACCGCCAGGAAGATGCACTTGTGTATAATAAAAGTGGTTTTATCTGGAACCATGCGCTGGATCATGGCAAGACGGTTCGTATTTATGGCGAGGCTTGTAAAACGGAGTACGATACCAAATTAAAATGGGCAGATATCTATGCAAAATATACTGCGGGCAAACAACCAGACTGGCAAAACGGAACTACCATTGCAAGGATACGCCCTGTCATTCACCCTACTTACCCCGATTGTGATAATATTAACTTTACCGACCAGCAGCGGGCCGATATTTTTATTCAGGAATGGAAGGGATTTGAGCAGGCAGGAAATATTCCCAACCTGATGGTGTTATCATTGCCCAACGATCACAGTGCCGGCACGTCACCGGATTTCCCTACGCCCAATGCCATGGTTGCTGATAACGATCTTGCCGTTGGCCGCATTGTTGATATGATTACCAAAAGCAAATTCTGGGATTCAACAGTAATTTTTATAACACAGGATGATTCACAAAGTGGCTGGGATCATATTTCTGCCTACAGAACAATCGGCTTAACAGTAAGTGCTTACAGTACAGGAAAGCTAGTTACTTCCAACTACAACCAAACCTCTATGTTGAGAACAATTGAACAAATACTGGGGTTGCCACCAATGAATATTATGGATGGAACAGCAAGGCTGATGACAGACTGCTTTTTTGGAAAAAAGAATACCACCGCCTACACTTATCTTCCTAATAATATTCCACTGAATGAGATGAACAAAGGGCTGAATGGATTGCGGGGTAAAGCAAGAAAATATGCGCTTCAATCGCAGGAAGAAGTTTTTAATGAAGTGGATGGGGGAGAAGATGATGCCATGAACCGCATCATTTGGTTTTATGCAAAAGGTGCTACAAAATATCCGGGGACGAAATAGCTTGAAGCTTTAGCGTTTATTTAATTAATTTTTCTTTTTTGTGAAATAATGTAGCAACTTGGCATTCATTGAACATTATTAAAACTGAGTTAGATATCATGCCAAAATTCTTTCCCCTGCTTATCAATCAATCTCATCATAAAGCTATCTAATGTCCCTTCAATAATCTTCCACTTATCGGGCGACTCATCCATAAAACAATGAACTATTTCA
>JAYWAU010000404.1:0-10071 GCA_043782265.1 Ferruginibacter sp.
ATAAGAGAAACGTTAAAGGCTATAAAGGAAAATAATATTCTTAAAATGTACGTAGACGAAACTGTACTGAATTTTATGGGCAGCCATGAATATGAAAGTTCTTTAATGGCCAATGAAACAATTGAAGCCACTGTAGCCTTTATTGACATTTGCAGTTTTACCTCAATCAGTGAAAATGAAACCCCTGATACTGTTGTACAATTGCTGAATAAATATTTTGATGTAATGGTAAAAGAGATCATTGCGCAGGGCGGCTACATTGATAAATTTATAGGAGATGCCATCATGGCTGTTTTTAGAGGAGATTATCATTTAGACAGGGCCATTGATGCCTGTTTAAATGTAAGGGCGCAAATTGAAAAATTACCTGTTTTATCTGAACATGTTACGTTTACACCAAAGGTTTCAATTGGCATTAATAGTGGTGAAATGATTTCTGGTAATATCGGTTCAGCCAATTTACGCAGGCTTGATTACACCGTAATTGGGGATGCTGTTAATACTGCACAACGCTTGCAATCAGCTGCAGGACCTGGACAAATTATGATTAGTGAAATAACTTTTGACAAAGTAAAAGAATCTTTTAATTGTATTAAAGTGGGTGAGATAAAATTAAAAAATAAGGCGCAGCCCATGAATGTTTATGAAGTGCTGGCTTAATAATTAAAGTTTAACTCACGCCACAGACAATAAATTAAATTACTCATGAATACATAAAATTGGTACGGAGGTATGATATAACATTTGTTGGGTATGACTGGTTGTAAATATTTTTTGTACCAATGTATGTTTTTTTGGTATAATTACAATCCAATCAAGTTTTGCTACTTGGGCAAATGTATTTAAACCTTCAACCACATCAGGTGCTTCTATACTATGATATTCAGGCTTTAAATCTTTTAGCAATTCTGTCAAAATAAAGCTTTCCTGTATCATACCAGGTTCAAAATTTCTGTTTTCGAAATCTACATTCATTATATGTAGTTCTGCTCTAAAATCCTTTACTACTTTTTTAAGCAACTCCAATGGGGTATTTATCACTACCTGTTTATAATCGCATGCAAGACCAATTTTTCGTATCGGAAAAAATTCCGCCTTAGAAGGTATTACCAGGATAGGATATTTTAAATGATGAATTGCCTTTAGCGTATTGCTTCCTACAATTAACCTCGAAAGCGCATTTTTACCTGACAATCCCATTACAACAAGGCTTGGCTTAATTTCATCGCAAATACCTTCAAGACCAATTTCCAGCGTATTCATTTCGGCCCGCAAATTAATGTTAATGCTATATTTTAATTTTGCCAGGGTGTTCTCTTTTAAAATTTGCAACTCATGCAAGGCAGCCTTTTGCATTTCTGTTACATCGAATACCGGGTAGGCAAATTCACTTAATGCTACCGGAATTTCATAAGCATGATACAACAATAAATCAGCTCCATAAAAAGCGGCCAGGTTGCTGGCAAATTCAGCCGCATTGGCTGAAGTAGTTGAAAAATCTACCGGAACAATGATGGTTTTCATAATGCAATAATTTAATACTTAAAATTATCAAATAAAATTTGATAATTTTAAGTATTAAATTATCAAATAAAATTTGACACGATAATGATCTAAATCAGTTTTATTTATGATTGTAATGAAGATAAAAATGGAAGTAATAAATAAATTATCTGGTAAAAAAATAACCTGGTGCCCGATTAAATATTATATTTAGAAAGAGATTTCATTCCAACAATTCTTAAACAGAAGTAAGTGTAGTTTTAACTGTAGCAATATTTAAAATGGGTACATCATTTGTATATCTTTTAAAATATTATTATCAACATTATTTTGAATGCAGTTTTTGGATAGTGGCGTTGGCAGCACTTTATTTTATGAATGCAAATACAGCTGCGTCATCGTTTTGTATTTTCAAATGGTTACATGTAAGTTATTGTCCCGGTTGCGGGTTGGGGCATTCGGTACACTATGCTTTACATCTTCAATTCACCACATCTTTTCAACACCATCGTATGGGGATTGTTGCCGTATTAATTATTTTAAACAGGATAAAACAGTTATCTTTCAAACCTAAATCTGTTATACAATGAGTCCAAATTTAATTTCCTTAATACCGGCTCTTGAACCCGATGAATTGGCCTTTTTACAAGCTTTTACCAAAGACCTTTCAGAAGATAAAATGAACCTTTTTGTTTCGCTTTACAATGGCAAACGCAAAAAAACCGAAACCATTTTAATTTGTTGCTTACTTGGCTTTGTCGCTGCAGCAGGCATTCAGCGTTTTGTATTAGGGCAAATTGGAATGGGAATACTGTATTTATTTACAGGTGGCCTTTGTTTAGTAGGTACTATCGTTGATATCATTAACCATAAGCAGCTTACGTTCGAGTTCAACCAACAAATGGCAATAGAAGCAATGGGGATGGTGAAAGGATTTTGATTATAAATAGTAAAGAGACCCATGCGTTACGCTAAACATTTGTGGATACTAATGCTATTTAGAATTAACCTTCCAAACCACAACTAAAAAGATTGATTACAACTATTTTATAAGACCTGTCTTCAGATCAAACTAAATTTTTTCAAGAACAGCCCTTGTTAAGTCACTTTTGGTATCACCAGTATTTAAAGTAGCAGCCGGCTCAAATAACATGATTGATACTTCATTTTCAGCAGATGGTTTATGCTCAATTCCTTTAGGAACTATCAAAAACTCCTGTTCATTAATCTCCACAATTTTGTCCCGAAATTCCATTTTAAATTTTCCTTTTACAACGTAAAACATTTCATCTTCATTATCATGTTTATGCCAGACAAACTCGCCTTTAAATTTTACTAATTTAACTTGTTGTCCATTTAACTCTCCCACTATTTTGGGATTAAAATAGTCATTAAATAGAGAAAGTTTTTCTTCAATATTCACCTTATTCATACTCTTTTATTTTTTCGATTCGTGTAAATAATTATACTATTCCGGGTATAAAAAACAGCTAAAATTTTTACAAGTGCAACAATCCAAATTGATATAATCCATTAACTGGTTTATTGTCCCAAAAAAGTTCAAAATCCTCCAGCCCTGCTGCTTCATAACTCTCTCTTACTTGCTGGATGGTAAGCGTTTGATCATTATCGACAGATAATTTTTCAAGTATCCCTGCTAACCAAATGCCTTGCTGTTCGTTCACTTTTATACTTAAAGCAGTTTGCCTGTTTTGAAATGTAAGTTCAGTCATTTGCCAGTGATTGCCCTTTTTTGATTTGGTAAAACTTGCAACAGTTGGCTTGTTACCAAGCCAAACAATTTTTGTAGTTGGTTTAGCTGTTGCAAATTCTTCCTCATGCAATGCATTCACAATATAATCAGGTGCTACCAGCGTTTTAGGTATTTTAAAATCGAACCATTTTTGCAAAGGGTACTCGTAACAGACTCCATGCATATAATTTAGTAAAGATTTTTTTAAACCAAAACTAAAAGTTGCATGATCTGCCCCCGTGGGATCAATGTGTTCAATATCATTGTTTGCAAAACTTCCAATGGCATCAGAGACTTTTTTTACTTTGTACTTTTCAGGATTTAAACCGACGGGACTATGTGCCGTCATGGTAAACTGGTGCCAGAAAGCGGATTGTAAAATACCGGCTTCAAAGAATTGCCTCACCATTTCCAGCGAGTCAATTGTTTCCTGCGCTGTTTGTGTAGGAAAGCCATACATCAGGTATGCATGTACCATAATGCCAGCTTCAGAGAAATGTTTGTTAACCCTTGCCACCTGCGCTACGGTTATTCCCTTCTGTATCAACTCCAGCAAACGGTCTGATGCCACTTCAAGCCCCCCGGAAACTGCAATACAACCCGCTGCTTTTAATAATAAACACAAGTCTCTTGTAAAACTTTTTTCGAAACGAATATTGGCCCACCAGGATACAGTTAACTTTCGTTTAATTATTTCAATCGAAAGTGCCCGCATTAACGCAGGTGGTGCAGCTTCATCAACAAAATGAAAACCATTTTGCCCGGTTTGTGCAATCAGCTCTTCCATTCTATCACAAAGCAATTGTGCTGCAATGGGTTCATACAATTTTATATAATCCAATGAGATATCACAAAAGGTACATTTACCCCAATAGCATCCATGTGCCATGGTTAATTTGTTCCAGCGTCCATCACTCCACAAACTATGCATTGGATTAATCACTTCAATGGCAGAAATATATTTATCTAATAAAAGATCACTGTAGTCTGGTGTACCAACCTGGCCTTGTTTATAATCTGCGCAGCTTGTATTATTGATGTAAGTCACGTGGCCATTTACCAAAGTAAAAGTTCGTTTAAGCTGGTCAATTTTTTTATTCCCCTCCAAAAAATGCAGCAGGTTTTCTATCGGTGCTTCGCCATCGTCCAATGTAATAAAATCGTAAAATTGAAATACCCTGTCATCTGACAATGAACGCAATTCAGTATTAGCGAAACCTCCCCCCATAGCCACTTTTACGCCTGGATAATTTTGTTTTATCCACTGACCGCAACGAAGTGATGTATATAAATTACCCGGAAAAGGAACAGAAATAGCCACCAGCAAAGGGTTAATTTCAGTCATTTTTTTTTGCAATACAGCAATCAGGATTTTATCTACATAAGTATATTCCTTTTGCAGCTCCAGATATAATTCATCAAAACTGTTTGCACTTCTTCCCAGTTTTTCTGCGTATCTGCTAAATCCAAAATGCACATCCACACATTCGGTAATTAAATCCGAAAGGTCCTCAAGGTACATAGTTGCAAGGTGCTTGGCCTTATCCTGCGTACCCATACTCCCAAAGGCCCATTTTAAATCGTCTAACTGTGCAAAGCGGCTTGCTTCCGGCAAAAAATTTCTTTTACTTATCAAGTGTGCCAGCGTAGGATTTTTTCCTTGTAAAAACAAAATAACTGCATCAATAGTATTGATGTAATCTTGCTGCAATGCAACTATTCTATGGATGTTTTCTGACACTGAAGCAATATCTTTTACCTGTTCAAACAAATGGATTAACCCACTTTTACTGAATAAAGCAATTGTTACTTCAATACCAAGATCTGCCTGAAATGAATTGATTTTTCTTGTATTTAAAAAGCCTTTTAAATAAGCCGTAGCCGGGTATGGAGTATTTAATTGTGTAAATGGAGGCGTTAATAATAAAACAGGAGCTGTCAAATCAAGGTGTTTAGATTGTAAAAATATCTTTTAAAAATCAAATTGTCATTTTACCTTCAAAGAAGAAATAAAGCCTTTTAAATTCTTAATCTATATCTACGCGTATTGCTTTACTTTTAGAAAAGTTGATCAACAATAATATTACAGGCACACAAAAAAAAAGCATCTCCTAAAAGATGCTCTTTAATAAAATTTTATCGATGGTTATTTTCCGCCAAATACAGATTTTAAAATGCCAGTAACCTGCGCAGCAGGATCTTTTCGTATTTTCTGTTCTTCGAGACTGATATTTAGAAATAAACCACTCAATGCCTTTTCTGTAACATAAGCCGTTAAATCAGGATTTATTTTAGTACCAGAAAATTTATTGTAGTTACTAAATACATCGTTCCAGTATTTTGTTGCATCTACTTTTACCAGGCTAGCTTCAATAACTGGTCTGAATTTTTCAGTAAGTTCTATGCTGGTGGTTTTCCTTAAATAATCTGTTGCAGCAAAATCTCCTCCCTTTAAAATTTGTAATCCGTCGGTTACACTCATTTGCTTTATTGAGTTCCAGAAAATATTACCTACGCCACTGGCTGCATCTTCAGCTGCCCTATTCATCGATAACACTGCTTTATCAACCACACTGCCTAAACCAAAACTCCTTAATGTCTTCTCTACTTTTTGTGCTTCTGCAGGCATCAAAATTTTTATAGCTGCATCCCCAAAAAAACCATTTGCTTTACTTAATTTTTTGGAAGCACTATCTGTACCAACCCTAAGGGCTTCTTTCAGCCCTGTAATAATATCATCGTTACTTAAACTATTACCTGCTTTTGAACTGCTGCCAGTTACATTATCCAGTAGGCTTTTTCCCGAGGTCGAGTCTTTCTTGGTTACCTTATTCATAAGGCCTTTTAATCCCTGGGCCTGAATATTAACTACAAATAGACCGAAGATGATTGCCGTGGAAATAATTCTTTTCATAAAATATTTTGATAAGTAAGACAAAATTAATGCCGCCATGTTTAATATGGCTCAATTAGTTTTTACCTTTACGGTTTTTAACAAATTTTATTGCATGATACAGTTGTCATTTTGGGAGAAAGAAAGTTTTTTTGCTCCACAGGATATTATAATAGTTGGTAGCGGATTTGTAGGACTTTGGAGTGCTTTACAACTTAAATTAAAAAATCCTGCATATAAAATAACCATATTAGAAAGAGGAATAATACCCACAGGTGCAAGTACCCGTAATGCAGGCTTTAGTTGCTTTGGCAGCCCGAGCGAATTGTTGGCTGACGTAGTTTCAATGGGTGAAGATAAAATGTGGCATCTGGTTGAAATGCGGTACAAGGGATTAATGGAAATAAGAAAACATTTTACAGAAGCATCTATTGAATATGATGGCTGTGGAGGGTATGAATGCTTTACATCAGAATCTGATGATTGGAATAATAGTTTTAAAAAACTTGAGTGGCTGAATAAAGGGTTGCAAAATATTACAGGACATAAAAACCTCTTTACTATTACCGATGAAAAAATAAGCCAATTTGGCTTTAGGGGTTTTGATCACCTGATTGAAAACAGACTTGAAGCCGGTTTACATTCGGGGAAGTTGGTACAAGTTCTGTTACAAAAAGTACAGGGGCTAGGTGTACAGGTATTAACTGGTATTGAAGTTAAAAGCTATCAAAGCCATCACCATGGCATTGAGTTGGAAACTGCCAGTATTGCTTATGAAGGCAATAATGTAAGGTTTACAACAGCGCAACTTTTATTATGTACCAATGCGTTTACCAGGCAATTGTTCCCAACCATCGATATCATCCCAAATCGTGGACAGGTGCTTATTACAGCGCCTATTGATAATTTATCTTTCAAGGGAACTTTTCATTTTGATAAAGGATATTACTATTTTAGAAATGTGGGTAACCGCTTATTATTGGGGGGGGCAAGAAACAAAGCTTTTGAATTGGAAAATACGACTGATATGCAAACAAATGAAATAATACAAACTGCATTAGAGGAATTTATTCAACAACATTTATTACCAGGTATAACTTACACCATCACTGATAAATGGAGTGGCATTATGGCGATGGGCAGCGAAAAAAGTCCAATTATTCAATCAATAAGTCCAAACGTATATTGTTGTGTACGTATGAGCGGTATGGGGGTTGCACTGGCTCCGTTTGTAGCTAAGGAGATAGCAGCGTTAATGAATTAAATGCTTATTGTTTTATAATTTTTGAAGTCAACCTGTTGCCCCCTTCTTCAATTTGTACAATATAGATTCCTTTTGCAAAATTTACCATATTTACTGAAGCCTTATCTTTAGTCAACTGACCTGTGTAAACCCTTGTGCCAACAACATTGAATATGCAGATTGTTTTGGGGTTACTATTTATTGTATTGATATATTCAATATTCACAATTGATTGCGTCGGGTTAGGATATACCTTTAAGCCAGCACTTTGTTTTGCCGGTATAGTTGTAGTAACAGTGACTACAGGTGTTGTATCTACAATTGGTAAAGCACTTCCCTGTGCCAGCGTACTATCGCAGGCAAAAGATAATAAAAAAGAATTGCGCAAATTTCCTTTGGCAAACAAAGCACGCATTCTTTGTTTTTGACCGATCGTGAACATATTCATGCAGCCATCGTTTGTAAAATCCATAAAGTTCATAAACATGTCGCCGTTTGTGTTTGGCGAGCAATTACTAACATGTGGAAATGCAGGACAACCATAGTTATAGTATTGCTGCGTAGGCGTATCCTCCACCAGGTCCGTACCACAGATAGCGTCACCCCAAATATGTTTTAAGCCAAGCCAATGCCCTATTTCGTGTGTTGCTGTGCGTCCTTTATTAAAAGGCGATCTTACATTCGCTCCCGTACCAAAAACATCGTAAGAGATTACCACTCCATCCACATTAGCCGGACCTCCTGGTAAACTTGAATATCCCATTGTTCTGCCAGACATGTTACAAACCCAGATATTGAGATAACGCTTACTATCCCATGCGTCATCGCCACCTTGTGCTGAACTTTTCATTCCATCTTCCGGAGAAAAATACTCCTTTGTTGTATATTTTCTTACAATACCTCCAGTCTTTCTTCCTTGCGGATCTACCTGTGCCAAACAAAATTTAATCTTTGTATCTGCAGCAAGAAGTGAGAATACCACAGGTGTATTTATTTTATCAATATTCGAATTACTGTAGTCATCGTTTAAAACTACTAATTGCGACTTTACCTGAGCATCAGTAATATTTTCAATAGTTTTATTATAAACAATATGAATTACAACAGGTAGATAAATAGTTTCGTTTGTCGTAGTATCTCTTGCTACAAAACTTGATGCTGCCTTTAAAGTAGCTGCAATTTGTGCCTCAGCCTTATTCCAGCCGCTCTTTATGGAAGGATTTGAAGATAATAATTTCTGAGAATATATTTCTGATACGCAAACTCTTTGTGCATTTGCAACAATAACTACGTGTAGTAGAAATAATAAACCAACTAAAGCTTTCATCGAGGGGTGATTAAATGTCCAAAAATTAAATTTGGCTCATTGGGTATCGGGAGGTACATACAGAGGTATCGGAAATATGGGGGCAAAAAACGAAGGAAATTGGAATGAAAATCTCAGAATGAAGTAACGGTATTACTTATTTAATGCGAGTGTGTAGGAAATATCCGTTTCAGAGATAAGACAAAAATAGACAATATTTTCTTATAACCAAACAATTTACCTTCTTTTATTCAATTGAAAGCAACAAAACTGTTTCCCTTTTGTATTTTTGCGGCTAAACTGAAATACTTATTAATGACAAAGTACTTATTATTAGCTGTTAGTATTCTATTTTTCGCCTGTAATGGTAATGAATCACAACCTGAAGAGACCACAACTGTTACGACTGCTACCGGGCTTGCTGCTCCCCAAATTATCAGTCTGAATATAATTGGCATTTACCCTCATGACACCAGTGCCTACACGCAAGGATTAGAAATTTATAAAGGCAAGTTATACGAAGGAACCGGCGATTTTGAAACATCGTCTTTGAGGATTACAAATATTAAAACAGGTAGAGTAGAACACAAACATCTTATGGGAACTCAAAAAATTTTTGGTGAAGGCATAACCATATTTAATAATAAGATTTATCAGCTCACCTGGCAAAGTAACATTGTAAATGTATATGATATTAATAATATAGATACCCCTGTTAAAACTTTTAACTGGCCTTATGAAGGATGGGGAATTACACACACTGCCACGGATCTTATCATCAGTGACGGATCTGCCAACCTTTATTTTGTAAATCCAGAAAACTTTAAGATTAGAAGTACAGTACAGGTTACTGATAACCTGGGGCCGGTTGAATCAATCAATGAGCTTGAAATGATCAATGGATATGTATTCGCCAATGTTTACCAGAGTGATTTTATAATTAAGATCGACCCTGCAAACGGTCATGTTGTAGGTAAAATTGATTTACCAGGATTGAAAGAGCAATACTTTTCCAATCAAATAGTAAAGGACAGAACTGATGTATTGAATGGCATTGCATATGATAGTACCAGTAAAAAAATATACATCACCGGTAAACGCTGGCCCACAATGTTTGAAGCTACTTTTAACTAAAATTTTTTCTTAAAACAAAATAATAGAATTTTTAATGGGCCTAATTTAAAACACTATAGTATTTCCCAGCAAATTAAAACCGTTTTTCAAAATATAATAACCAACTATTGCTGCTCCAACAAGTCCTAAAACAATTGCCCAAATCCACCAGTTGTCTTTAGGTTCTTTATTCTCTTCCACAAAATATTCTGACATTTCAAAATTGGTAGTTTCTTTATCGCCTACTAAAATAGTATGTT
>JAYWAU010000405.1:0-3632 GCA_043782265.1 Ferruginibacter sp.
GCGGTGGTGTGTTGGCAAACTGGTTATTAAACCCTGCTGATACAAATACTTTGCAACAAAGACAAAATGCTGTTAAAGAGTTAACCGATACTACTGAATGGCGACAACAATTGCAGGCATTTGCCAAAGACAAAAAAATACAAACTGCTACACAACAAAGATTACAACAATGGCTAAATGAAGCCGACCAGTTTTCTTCCCGTAAGTATTGGGGTTGGTTACGTTTTGTTTTACCTGCTATTATACTAACCATCATTGCGCTAAATATTGCTGGCATTGTGCCTTACCAGATAAGAAATATGACACTATTGCTATTTGCAATCATCGCCTACTTTTTTGCTAAGAAAGCTGCTCCCGTGCACCTGCATTTATCAAAAATGGTTAGTGAACTGGAAGTATTGGCAGACAGTGTTGAACTGATAGAGCAACACAATTTTAAGAGTGATTTGCTGGCACAAATGCAGTCGCTGTTTTTACAAAAAAATTATACCAGTTCTAAAGCTTTAAAAGAACTGAAAAAAATATTAGAACGGCTCGATCTTCGATTTAACCCTGTGGTGTTTGTTCCGTTAGCTATTTTATTTCAGTGGGATCTTCAGCAGGTTTTATCGCTTGAAAAATGGAAGCAACGCCATCATGAAAATGCGCCACAATGGTTTGAGATGCTGGCACAATTTGAAGCCTTAAGCAGTTTGGCTACCTTGTCTTTCAATCATCCTCAATGGTGTTTTCCCATTTTTAAGCAACCGCATTTTTTTATTGAAGGCAGGCAGATTGGTCATCCATTAATCAATGCTGCCAAAAGGGTGGATAATGATATCTTGATTAACAGCAAAGGAGAAATAATGCTGATTACTGGAAGTAATATGGCCGGCAAAAGTACTTACCTGCGCAGTATAGGTATCAATGTGGTACTGGCTATGGCCGGGTCGCCGGTTTGTGCTGAAAGCTTTGGCTTATCGCCTGTACAAATCATTAGCAGTATGCGTATTGCTGATAATCTGGAAGAAAGCACCTCTACGTTTTATGCAGAATTAAAGAAATTAAAAACAGTCATTGACCTGGTAAATGAAGGTGCACCTATATTTATTTTATTGGATGAAATTTTACGTGGCACTAATTCTCTCGACCGTCATACAGGCTCTGTTGCGTTGCTAAAACAACTCATTAAAAAAGATGCTGCCGGCATAATTGCTACACATGATGTTGAGTTGGCAAAATTAAAAGATTCTTATCCTGAAAATATTCTAAACTACCATTTTGATGCACAAGTTAGCAACGATGAATTGTATTTTGATTACAAGTTAAAAGCAGGCGTTTGCGAAAGTTTAAATGCCTCTATATTGATGAAAAAAATTGGCATAGAACTTTAAAATGTCAGTAATTTTATTGTCCAGGTCAGGAAGCTTTTGGCAATCCATTAGCAGCTTGTCCGCCGTGGAGGATCGCACGTTTCTACAATTATTTTCATCGCATTTTCTATCATGCAACTTGTAATCTATATGCTTAATTGTTGCCCATTTATTTTTTACTGAACTGCACATGTTCATCTTCCACCAATTCAGGACTATCTACTTTTAGTGTTGTTGATGTAAGGGATATAAAGTTCCATGTTTTAGTTAGTAAGTCGAATGGTCTTGCAGACCCCATACTCAATGCTATAGCAGATTTGGAAGAAGACCCATAATAAGTTACCGCCGGTGTATATTGCCAACTGCCTTTTGTTTCTAAGCCTTTGCTGGTTGCAGTTACAGTGCCGTCTGTAGAGAAAACAAAAACGAAGTCTGCAAATTTTGAGGTTTTGTCTTCTGTTCTTTGTATAAATGAGCTAAGTACCCATGTGCCGGAAGTTAAGGTGGTGGTTAAACTTGCCGCAGTAACGCCGGTACTGTTTGTTGCATCTGCAACGGGAGAAGATTTGGAACAAGCTGATAAAAACAAAACCGTTGCTATCATTAATGCAACCGGGGTACCAATAGACTTTTTCATAATTAAAATTTTTATGTTGATGATTGTATTTATCCTTTGTAACCAGCAAGAGATAAATTGTAATCATCTTTTTCTAAAATTTTTAAAAAGTATTTAACCAGCCAATTGAATTTTGCAGCAACTCCATTCACAGCATAAAAAAAGAGAAAGCCATCACGACTTTCTCTGTATAATTATTTATAAGCCAGCTATACCGGAACTCATAACTCATAACTTATAATCCATAACTACCTGCTTCTACCCCATCCAAACCAATCGTTGCCATTTGCAAATAACATTAATCCCAGTAAAAGCACCATACCTACTATTTGAGCGTATTCTAAAAACTTTTCGCTTGGCTTACGACCGGTGATCATTTCGCCCAGGGTAAACAATACATGTCCTCCATCTAAAGCCGGAATGGGTAACAAATTCATAAATGCCAGAATAATGGATAAAAATGCAGTGATGCTCCAAAAACTTTCCCAGTCCCAAGGTGTAGGAAATACAGAACCAATTGTTTTAAAACCGCCCATGCCCTTGTAGGCGCCGGTTTTTGGGTTCGCCATTTTTTTGAACTGATCTACATAACCTGCCAACTTTTCCCATGTTTTAGCAACACCAGCCGGAAAAGCTTCCAGCAAAGAATATTTTCTTGCATCAATTTTTATTAATCCAAGGCTATCCATGTCTTCAAAAGCAATCCATGGCAACCCTATTTTTCCTTCCGTATTTACCCTGCTTGATAAATCAATTTTTTGTCCATTTCTTTCTATTTCAAAATGTACACTGCCATTTTTTTTCTTTTCAACCAGTTTACTTACTTCATCTACAAAAGTTACCGGTACGCTGTCGACAGAAATTATTTTATCCATTCTCTGAAAGCCAGCTTTTTTTGCGTACATGGTATCGAACATTTTATCAGCAATATCACCAACAATAGCGTTTCTCCTAAACTCAATGAAGCCAACACCCTGCTTTTTCTTTTCAACCAATTGTCCTATCAGGTCAATCGGCATATCAATTGTTTTTTGAGTGCCATTTTGATCAACAGTTACCTGGGTAGCGGTGATTAATTTTGCTGGAATATCATCAAAATATTTTACCTCTTTACCATTGATCGCAAGTATCTTGTCGCCATTATGTAAGCCAAATTTTAGCAACAAACTATCGGCACAGTAAATACCGTTTTTAAAAGAGTTGTTTACAATTTTCTGTTCGCCCCAAACGAATAATATCATGGCATAAATAAAAAATGCCAGTAGAACATTTACTGTAACACCGCCTAACATTATGATAAGCCTTTGCCAGGCTGGTTTGCTGCGAAATTCCCATGGTTGCGGCGGTAGTTTCATGGCTTCCTTATCCATGCTCTCATCTACCATTCCTGAAATTTTTACATACCCTCCTAATGGCAACCACCCAATACCATATTCTGTATCACCAACTTTCTTTTTTAAAATGGAAAACCAGGGATCAAAGAAAAGATAAAACTTTTCTACCCGGCACTTAAACCACCTGGCAGTAATATAATGCCCAAATTCGTGTAAGATAACAAGTATAGAGAGTGATAATATTAATTGTGCAGTTTTTGAACCTACACTAACCCAATTGATTGCTAATAATTCCATATTAATTTTAACCTGCTTTCGGTGACTGTTTTA
>JAYWAU010000406.1:0-3631 GCA_043782265.1 Ferruginibacter sp.
TATCCATCATTACCAATATCGGGTATGACCACATGAATATTTTGGGTGATACGTTAGAAAAAATTGCAGCTGAAAAAGCAGGTATCATCAAGCCTGCAACACCCGTGGTAATTGGCGAATATCTGCCTGAAACAAAACCTCTTTTTATTAACAAGGCTGCACAAAGCAATTCTTCTATTTATTTTGCGTCGGAAGAATATGCTTTTGCCGATATCGTTTTATCCCCGCAAAATTTACATTGCAGTGTTACAGATACAACACAACATATACAAGAAAATTTCACACTCGACCTAAATGGTATTTACCAAACAAAAAATTTAAGTACTGTTTTATGTGCCGAAAAAATTTTAATGCAACTGGGGTTTATTATTACTAATGAAGCAGAAAAATATGCACTTTCTCATACAAAAAAATTAACCGGGCTTCATGGCCGGTGGGATGTAATTGCAGAAAAACCAACAACAGTGCTGGATGTAGCACATAATGAAGATGGAATAAAACAGGTGTTGAAGCAAATTCAATTTATAAAAGAGCATAGCAATTCCGAAGAGATAAAAACGCATTTCGTTATTGGGATGGTAAAAGATAAGGAGGTATCCAACGTATTATCCCTGCTGCCAAATGATGCCCTTTATTATTTTACCAATGCGCATATACCAAGAGCATTGCCTGCTGAAGAACTAAAAATAAAGGCAGAAGCATTTAATTTAAAAGGAAATTGTTTTGATGATGTAAATGACGCAATAACAGCAGCCAAAAAAAATGCTTATCAACAAGACTTAATTATTGTTTGCGGCAGTGTTTTTTTAGTGGGCGAAGTAAACTAAAGTGAATTATTTATTACCTTTTTAAAGAATCCAATAATTGAAAGGCATACATAAAGCAACTTACGTGCAAAGCCTGTACAAACCCGTTCCGTTGCAACATGGCTCTAACCTCTTCAACCGGTAACAGCAATAACTCTATTTGTTCGTTATCATCAAGCTGTTGTTTTGCTACTTTTTTTCCTCCTCTTGCAAGGTATAAATTCGTATAGCCGGTTAATAAGCCGGGATTACCTGCTACCCTTCCAACATAATCAATCAGGTCAAATTCATACCCTGTCTCTTCAAGTAATTCTCTTGCAATGGCTTTATCCGGGTCTTCTCCTTTATCAACAAAACCGCCAGGTAACTCAGTAAGTATTTCACCTACCGGATGGCGATATTGATTTACAAGAATAACATTCCCATCTTCTGTAATGGCCATTGCACAAACAGATAAAGGCAATTCAACCACAAAATAAGCCGGTACAATTCTGCCATCAGGTATCTCACAAACATCCTTTCTTGCTGTAAAATATTGATGATGGACGATGTATTCTGTTGAAAGCGTTTTCCATTTCATGATGAGTGTTTAAAAAAAGTCCGTTTAAAAGTTTAAAGCAGGTAGCCTCATTTTGTAATGAATAACCAAACTTCAAACAAATAAACGGACAATATAAATTACCAATTCATTCTTTGCCTTAAAGTAGTAATGTGTGCTGTATGATGACGGCTATGCCATGCATACATACCCAGTAAATGCCAAAGGGTTATTTCCTTTTTTTGTTCAGGATGAAATACTGTCTTGTTCCATTCCTCTTCTTTAATATTCGTCAGAACCTCTATCCACCTGGCATGCAGGGAAAACAACAATGTTAAAGAAATATTGATGGGCAAGTTCCTGGTATCACTAAGGTTGGCCCAGGCAACTTCATCGTATGGTTTAATAACTGGTGTATCTTCTGTAAGACCAAGCTTAAAACGGATATATGCATTCATATGGCTATCTGCCACATGATGCACCAATTGCTTCACTGTCCAGCCTTCAGGCCGATAAGGAGTTTCCAGTTGATGCTCATCTAAATTAAGCACCGAATTTTCCAACTTGTTGGGCAAATATTTTATATCCAGTATCCATTCTTCTAATTGATTGGCAGAGAATGGTTGGGGTTCGTATTTACCAATGGGATAACGTAAGTCTTCCATATTAGTTTTGTGGCTTTGCTGGTTGTTCTATTAGTTTAGGTTCGGCTTTTACTGCAACCGCAGGTTTAATTCCTAATAATTCCATTTCAAAAATCAGCGCCGCTCCACCGGGGATATCTGCTCCTGCTCCTCTTTCACCATACCCCAATTCGCTTGGGATATATACTTTTATTTTGTCACCGATGTGCATCAGTTGCAACACTTCTGTCCAACCTCTTATTACGCCTCCTACAGGTATAGTAAGTGGTTCTCCTCTTTTATAAGAATTATCAAATTCTTTTCCGTCAATTAAAGTACCCGCATAATTGGCTACCACCGTATCTGTAAGTTTAGGCGTAGCTGAAGTTGCATCGCCCTTTTTTAATATTTCATATTGCAAGCCGCTGGCTGTTGTAATTACGCCGGTACGCTTTTTATTTTCTGCTAAAAAAGCGGTGGCTTTTGCTTTTTCTCCATTTGTTTTCTGTGCAGCATTTGCCTGTAACCTTTGCTGAATACAAGAATTGGCTTGCTGTTCACTTAAAGAAACCGGACGCTTCTTGAATACATCTTCCATTGCTTTTTGCATAACCGCATATGTAACCTGCTCAATACCTTGTTGTTTTAAATTATTGGCTACATTCATTCCCAATGCATAGCTAAAAGAATCTGTTGCATTTTTAAAAATACTCGCAGCAGGCTTAGCTACAGTTGGGTTTACTACCTTTAGTTTTGGTTTGGGTTTTGTTTGTGCATTTACCACTATGCCCATCATTGTTAAAGTGCATACACCTAAAAAAAATTGCTTCATTGTTTTGTTTTAATTGTTATGTTGATGTTTATTGTTTGCCATTTAGGCGTTTTGTTTCTTAAATTTTTTTTCAAAAAAAATACGCATTCTTTTTCTCTAATTTTTTACCCAATTATTCCTCCCTGATTTCCTTGCCTGTTAAGCTAATGAATACATCTTCAAGGTTGGCAGCCTTTACCTGCCTCGGCCTTTCAAAGCCGGTTGCCACCAAGTCATCAATCAATTTATCCGGTGAAGCCAATGCAATAATCTTGCCTTCATCCAATATGGCAATTCGGTCGCACAATTGTTCTGCTTCATCCATATAATGAGTTGTAATAATAACGGTGGCTCCCTTTGAACGAATATTTTTTATCAGCTCCCAAAGGTTTCTGCGGGCCTGAGGATCTAACCCGGTTGTTGGCTCGTCAAGAAAAACAATTTTAGGTTGATTAATTAAAGTAGTTGCAATTGAAAAACGCTGTTTTTGTCCTCCGCTTAATTCCTTGTATTTACTTTTTGCTTTGTCTTCTAAATTTACCAAATGTAATAACTCCATTGGTTTTACCTGCCTGTTGTATAATCCCGCAAATAAATAGATGAGTTCAATCAACGTTAAACCCGGGTAAAAACCAGAAGACTGCAACTGAACACCTATTATGCGTTTTATATTATCCGGTTCTGTATCTAAGTTCATTCCATCTACTATTACATCACCGCCGGTTTTTTCACGAAGGGTTTCTATAATCTCTAACGTAGTAGATTTACCGGCACCATTAGGTCCCAGCAATCCAAATATTTCTCCCTCGTACACATCAAAAGAAATACCTTTTACCGCTTCAAAAGTGCCGTA
>JAYWAU010000407.1:0-3630 GCA_043782265.1 Ferruginibacter sp.
GAAGCAGCAACAACTACCTCCTGGCCTAATGTGTTCGCAGGTTCTAATTTAACCTTTAACGGTTGGCCGGCATTACTTACTACAACTTCCTGTATGGTAAAACCTACAGAAGATATCAATAAAGTAACGGGCAATGGCTGGTTTATGGATAACTTAAAGTTGCCCCTGTCGTCAGTAAAAGTGCCTGCATCTGATCCTTTAACAGTAATGGATACGGCTGAAACACTTTCGTTGCTGATGCGGTTGACTATGGTACCTGAGATGGTGGAATTTTGTGCAAAAGCTGCATTGGACGCAACATTTGCCAGCACTAACGTGCATAAATAGATTAGGTAATTTTTCATATAGCGTTGTTTATAGAGTAAATATCCGGTAAAGTAAGCATAGTTATGCTTTAACAAAAATTTTATTTCGCACCAATGTTGAAATTAATTATGGCTGTAAATTGGGTGGTTCATTCAGTTGCTTGTAATTTAGCTTTATGTCAATATTTCAATTTCCCGGACAAACAAATTTTTACAGCGGAAAAGTAAGAGACGTATACACCATCGCTGATGATTGGCTGGTAATGATAGCAAGCAACCGTATCTCTGCTTTTGATGTAATTCTTCCTAAAGCAATTCCATTTAAAGGACAGGTTTTAAACCAAATAGCTGCATGCATGTTAAAAGCAACCAGTGATATTTGTCCTAACTGGCTGGTTTCCACTCCCACTCCTGATAGTGCTATTGGCAAAAAATGTATTCCTTTTAAAGTGGAGATGGTTATAAGAGGAAATCTTACAGGGCATGCCTGGCGCACCTATAGCAGCGGAAAACGAGGATTGTGTGGTGTAACGATGGCTGACGGAATGAAAGAGAATGATTTCTTTTCTACCCCTATCATTACTCCTTCCACAAAAGCAACTGTTGGACACGATGAAGATATCAGCAGGGAAAATATTATTAAAACAGGCATTGCCAGCGAAGCCGATTATGCCGTATTGGAAAAATATACACATGCCCTTTTTGAAAGAGGTAAACAACTGGCTGCTAAACAGGGCCTGATATTGGTAGATACCAAATATGAGTTTGGCAAAATTGGTGATGTAATTTATTTAATGGATGAAATTCATACACCCGACTCAAGCCGGTATTTTTATGCAGACGGATATGAAGAACGACAGGCAAAAGGCGAACGGCAAAAGCAACTGAGCAAAGAGTTTGTAAGGGAGTGGCTGATTGAGCATAATTTTATGGGTAAGGAAGGGCAGGTAGTTCCGGAAATGACTGATGAATGGATCACCACCATCAGTAACCGTTATATTGAACTTTACGAAAAAGTTATTGGTGAAAAATTTGTACCCGAGCCATTAAGTATCGAAGTAATTTTTGACCGCATTAATAAAGCATTGCAACAAATTTTACTGTAAGATTTCACTCTTTACTAAAAGGTTAAAATCTACCTGCATTAATTGTGTACATTGCCCCTTCAAAAAATAAAATATGAACATAAGTTGTTTGCTGTTGAGCCTGCTTGCCTTTTCTGCTGCTACTGCTCAAAAAAATCCTTATTTACTGGTAGGTACTTACACTTCAGGTAAAAGTGAGGGTATTTATGTGTATCAATTTGATACGAAAAACGCTGATAATAATTTGATCAGCGTTGCCAAAACAAGTAACCCATCTTACCTTGCTATAGCCCCCAATAAAAAAACAGTATATGCTGTAAATGAAAATGCTGACACCACCGGTTCTGTTGTTGGAGGTGCGGTCACCGCTTTTTCTTTTACTGCTACTGATGGTAAATTAACTGCGTTGGATAAGCAATTATCGGGTGGTACAAACCCTTGCTATGTGGCAGTAGACAAAACTGGTAAATGGGTTTTTGCAGGTAATTATTCAAGCGGCACTTTAGCGGTATTCCCTGTTAAGACTAACGGATCAATTAATGCGGCCAGCCAGGTAATAGCACATGCCGGAACCGGCCCTAACTTAGACAGACAGGAAGGGCCGCATGTACATGCGACTGTTGTATCACCGGATAATGAATTTTTGTTTGTTCCTAATTTAGGTGTTGATAAAGTTTTTATTTACCAGCTAAATAAAGCTACCGGGAAGCTTACACCAACAGCAGAAAAAACTGCTAACTCCGAACCCGGATCAGGGCCCAGGCATTTTGAATTTGCCCCCAATGGCCAATACGCCTACCTGATGGAAGAACTTACGGGTACAGTGGTGGTATATAAATACAATAATGGCAAGCTTACAAAACAACAACGCCTTAGTGCTTTACCAAAAGATTTTACAGGTGCGGCGGGCAGTGCTGATATACATGTATCGCCAGACGGAAAATTTTTGTATTGCAGCAACCGCGGTGATGCCAATACCATTACCATTTTTAGTATCAATCCACAAAACGGAAAACTAACTGTATCGGGCTCCCAATCTACATTAGGCAAAACACCCCGCAATTTTAATTTTGATCCAACCGGTAATTATTTACTGGTAGCCAATCAGCAAAGCGATAACATTGTCATTTTTAAAATAGATAAAAAAACAGGCTTGCTGACGGATACAGGTAAACAGATTTCGGTTCCAAATCCTGTTTGTATCAAATGGATTTATTAGAGGTTGAAAGTTAAAGGTTAAAGGTTGAAGGCACAAATACAGTTTCTACCTGTACGCAGAATTTTTATTTTTCCTGTAGTTAGTTTGTTTATTTTGAACACACATCGAAGATTGTATTTAGCTTTTTGCCTGAAGCTTTAAGCTAAAGGCCTTCAGCGCTTAGCATTCATTTCATCCAACCTTGGTCTTAACCGTTGTTTACTTTTATTAAAAACCATCGTGCCTTTTTCTATCCCTTTGCGTAGTTCTTTTTGTTCTTCTATAGGCAGGTTATAAACTGTTTTGCATTCAGGAGTGCAGCACCCATCATACTTTTCGGCACATACGCCACATTGTATAAACAACAAATGGCAGGCTTCATTTTTACAATTGGTATGCGTATCAGCAAGCTGCCCGCATTGATGACAATGCGCAATAATATCCGGTGTTATGCGCTCTCCCAGCCTGTCATCAAACACAAAATTTTTTCCAATAAATTTACTATCTTGGAGATGAACGAGTTCATGCACCAAGCGGCCGTGCGGCAAATCCGTAAGGAGCCTGTCAAGTCATTTATCTAGGTGACCGAAATGGATCTCGGTTGGGTCATTTATGAAGTAACCGAGCAACTGTGGCGTTGAACAGCGTTGCTAAGTTGAGATTGTCCGCGAGGGGTCGCGCCCAAGCGGATGTCCAAGACCGATGCGACGGACTGGCTCCGGAAGCAGTCGGCACAAGCCCTCCTTCAACGACTCGATACCCCCGGGCTAACCGGCCCGGCTCGTGCGGAGGGCTTTCCTGTACAGGATGCGTTCTGCTTTTGGTGAAGTTCCCGAGCAGAGGCCTTGGACTTAAAAACGCGAAGTGGCCGGGCCGCTTTTGCCTGGCTTCCTTATTGTCATTTTCGCTATTTCCCTTTGTCCTCCTTTCCCAACATTTTCCGCATCCAGATCCCGTGAGCGCGGCGGTCGTTGAGTTCAATCCCAGGGCCGTGCTGTTTCGCCTTGGGCGGATCTGTTTTCCACTTGCTTTCAACCAGCTT
>JAYWAU010000408.1:0-3611 GCA_043782265.1 Ferruginibacter sp.
GTATGACTTACCAGGTTGGTGACAACAACGAAGCCCACCGCACTTCAACCAAAAATGGTTGCAGGTTATTTATTGTAGATTAAATTTTTAGATTGAAAATTATACGGCAAAGGAAGTTCCGCAACCGCATGTTTTGCTTGCATTGGGATTTTTAAAAGTAAAACCCCTGGAGTTTAAACCTCCCTGCCAGTCAACCTCCATACCGGTTAAATAAATACCATGCGATTTTTCCATGATGCAGGGAATACCCTCAATTTCAAAATGGCCATCTTTTTCGGTAGGAGCATCAAAGCCCAAAACGTATGTCATGCCGGTACAACCGCCACCTTTAACGCCAACCCTCAATACCTGGGTAGTATCAAAACCATCCTGGCTCATAAGGCGTTTAATTTCTGTAACAGCATTGGTGGTAAAACTTACGGGTATGGTTATATCTAATGTTGCTTGCATGTAATAAGAATTTAAAACAAAGGTAAATCATTTTAAAAAAAGCCAATGAGCCCTACTTTTCGAAAGCAGGAAATTTTTAGTAGTAGTTTGCTGTACTTTTGTAAAAAAAACTTCACATGATTTTATTAGAGATCACTTTGCAGGATATGCAAACCATCCTGATCATTTTTGGAATTCTATTGGTATTGCTATTAGGCCTGATAGTGTATTTAATGACAGAATTCAAATCCCTCAAATCTACCGTTGACCTAAAACGACCTGTAGCAGCCGATAACAGCGTGTTGCGCCTGCAAGCCTACGAAAGGCTAACCCTGTTAACTGACAGGATATCTTTAAAAAACCTGGTAACAAGAATGCACGATACCCAATTTTCTGCAAGGGAAATGGCTGCCGGTTTAATTGAAACCATCCGCAGGGAATATGAGCATAATATTACCCAGCAAAATTATGTGAACCCCGAAGTTTGGAAAGCGGTTACTAATTTAAAGGAACAAAATATTTATATCATCAATGAACTTACAGGTTCTTTACCGCCCAATGCTACAGCGCTGGATTGCAGCAGAACAATTTTACAATATACTACTGCTGATAATGCAGAGCTGAGCGGAATTGTTTTAAATGCCATTCAATACGAGGTTAAAAAACTCATTTGATAGTACATTAAATCCGTCCACATTGTTGATTGACTAAAGCTTAAAGCATGCCAACTGAAAAAAAAGTATTTACCGATTCAGGTATTGAAATAAAAGCCTTGTACCAGTCAACCGATGTGCAGCCCAACAATGAAAAACCGGGTGAATTTCCTTTTACCCGTGGTGTGCAGGCTGATATGTACAGGGGTAAACTGTGGACCATGCGACAATATGCCGGCTTTAGTACGGCAGAGGAAAGTAACAAACGGTATCATTATTTATTGTCGCAGGGTGTAAACGGATTAAGTGTGGCTTTCGATCTGCCTACACAAATTGGTTACGACAGTGACCATGAACTATCTGACGGAGAAGTAGGAAAAGTAGGCGTAGCCATTGATTCACTGGAGGACATGGAGATATTGTTTGATGGTATTAAAGTGGAAGACATCACCACCTCTATGACCATCAATGCTACCGGTTTTATTTTGCTGGCCTTTTATGTAGCACTGGCAAAAAAACAAGGTGCTGATCTGCAAAAAATTTCCGGTACCATTCAGAATGATATTTTAAAAGAATACGCAGCAAGAGGAACATATATCTATCCGCCAAAACCTTCCATGCGTATCATTACTGATATTTTTGAGTGGTGCACCAAAGAGCTTCCCAAGTGGAATACGATTTCAATTTCAGGTTACCATATTCGTGAAGCAGGTAGTACTGCCGTGCAGGAAATTGCCTTTACCCTCAGCAACGGCAAAGCTTATGTACAGGCTGCTTTGCAAAAAGGTATGGACATCAATATTTTTGGCAAACGCCTCTCCTTCTTTTTTAATGCCCACAATAATTTGTTTGAAGAAGTAGCCAAGTTCAGGGCAGCAAGAAGAATGTGGGCTGTGATGATGAAAGACCTTGGTGCAACGGATCCTAAAGCAATGATGTTACGCTTTCATACCCAAACGGGTGGCGCTACACTAACTGCACAACAACCATTAAACAATGTTACAAGAGTAGCCATACAAACCCTTGCTGCAGTATTGGGAGGCACACAAAGTTTACATACCAACGGCTACGATGAAGCATTGAGTTTGCCTACTGAAGAGGCTGCCAGGATTGCATTGCGTACCCAGCAAATTGTAGCTTTCGAAAGTGGCGCACCGGATACGGTTGACCCATTGGCAGGAAGTTATTTTGTTGAAAACCTGACGAATGAAGTAGAAGCTGATGCATGGAAATTAATTGAAAAAGTAGATGCGCTCGGGGGTAGTGTGGCCGCAATAGAAGAAGGCTATATGCAAAATGAAATTGCAAAAAGTGCTTACGAATACCAGCGACAAATAGAAACAGGTGATAAAATAATTGTAGGTGTCAACAAGTTTCAGAGTGATGAAAAAAATACTACCCCCGGTTTTAAAATAGATGACAGCATCAGGCAGGTACAATGCAACAAATTAAATATTTTAAAAGCCAAAAGAAACAATCAAAAAGTAGCAGAATGCCTTTTGCAAATAAACAACGCCGCGGTTGGCAACACCAACCTGATGCCACTGGTTATTGACGCCGTTGAAAATTATTGTACACTAGGAGAAATTTCTGATGAACTGCGGAAGGTTTTTGGTGAGTATAAATAAATTATCTTTTTTGCACAGCATCTATTTTTCGATTTAACCTCATTGGCGTCGCACTCTTTTACTCCGCATTTTCAATTGAGCATTTACAAATTCCCTTTCTTTAATTCCTCAATCGCATAATTGGCCGCCCTTGCCGTTATAGCCATAAATGTAAGTGATGGATTTTGATTCCCTACCGAAGTCATACAAGCGCCATCGGTAACAAATACATTCTTGCAACTGTGAACCTGGTTCCATTTATTAAGAATGGATGTTGCAGGATCCTTCCCCATCCTTGCCCCGCCCATTTCATGAATATCCAGTCCAGGCGCTTGTTTGCTATCACTAGGAACAATATTTTTACAACCAGCCACTGTTAGTATTTCTGCACCCTGTTCTAAAAAATCCTTTACCATTTTTTCGTCGTTGTCATCATAACCAATTTTAGTAACAAGTTGTGGTATGCCCCATTCATCCTTTAAATCTTTGCTAAGGCTCAGCTGGTTTTCCGCCTTTGGTATTACTTCTCCCTGCATACTCATGTAAACACTCCAATTGCCAGCTTCACTCATCGCTTCCTTAAATCCTGCACCTACGGCTGCACCCGGCATTTCTTTCCCTGTGTTTCTATAGGCGCCCCAAAAAACAAGGTAGCCCCGTTTAAAATCTGTTTGTTGTTCGTATACATTTCTAAAGCTTGGCATCAACGGCGAAACCGGCCTGCGACCATAATAATAGGTATCCTCAAAACCATCAATGGTGGCACTGAGTGAACCACGGTAATTTTGAAAAGCCATGTACCTTCCTAAAATATCATGATCATGTCCCAATCCATTGGGGAACCTGTTGGAGGTAGAATTTAACAGGATGAGGTTACTGTTTAAACAGGCGGCATTCACAAAAATTACTTTGGCAAAATATT